>CAMDOP010000349.1 GCA_945903675.1 Crenothrix polyspora | reverse complement strand
CAAGTAATTGATTTTTAAGCTCTTGTTAAGTATGCTACTGATTGTGATTCCGGTTGTCGCGGGTTCGAGCCCCGTCGTTCACCCCACGTATTTCATCATTATTTCAATAACTTGAAGCTATTTAAGTTGTCTGAATCAAATCAAGTTTTTAATCTAAAAATACTTTTGTCCTAGGTCTGTTCTTTTTAGCCGGTTTACTTTAAATTTAAGGCTATAAAAGCTTAGTTTTTTACCGGTGTTGGCCTTTCAAAGTACAAAATAAATACCTATGCTTAACCATGTCAGAAAAAGTAATAGCCAAGGAAGCCAGTGTTGTCGATAGATTATATTAACGGGTATAAATAGATTATCTGACTCTTGCAATGACGGCTTTTGACCAGTAATTTTCTTAAGCTTTTTATTTAGATCTCTGGCTTTTTCTTTTTGCTGTCTTTTATAAAGATCAATACCTTTTTGTATGCCTTGAGCAATTAGCTTAGTTTGCTCTTTGCTTTGACTAGGGCGCTGTGTTCCTCTAGCCATTTTCAATGCTTCTTCCTGAGTTTGAAACGATGGCTTTTGATAAGTGTTTTTAGTCATGTTGGTATTTTAATAATGGAAGCGTTATGAATTATAGGGCATACAATCAATAATCCGGTATTGGATTTAGTTATGGTTTTGACTAACTTTGGCAACGGCAGTGGTTATAGCGTTGATGGGCTAGCAATTTAAGACGGGGTGGCTTGAGCGTAGACGAAAGGCACAGGGCGAAAGATTAAGCCTAAGAGGCTAGCAACTTAGGCCGTGGCAGAGACTAGGTTTAACCCTTTGCCTTTAACCTTTCGCCTTTTGTCTGCGATTAGGAGAACCCTGTCTAAAAGTGAACGGTTAAGCTAAACTGCCCCGTCTTAAGTTTTTAGCACGTCAATGAAAGCCTAGTTGAGATATACCTAGATGATAGCAAAGCTGTTAAACTGCGTGCTTTTTAAACCTTAATAGTTTAAGCAATTGCTTCCAGATTGATGTAATTCCCGTCAATATTTAACATTGCTAGTAGCTATCAGACCACCTCAGTTAACTATGAATTTTGATGTCATTTGTTTTGATTGCGATAGTACCTTAAGTAAAATTGAAGGTATCGATGAACTTGCCAAGTATGTTGGTTTAGGCCAAGAAATGTCCAAGTTGACTGATGCGGCGATGAACGGAGATGTCGCTTTAGAAGCTGTCTACGAAAAGCGTTTGTCGCTCATTCAACCCAATGTTAATAGTATTAATGATTTGGCTGAACTTTATATAGCCGAAATAGTTGAGGGTGTTAAAGAGGTTTTTGCTGTTTTATTAGCTCAAAATAAAACGGTGCATATTATCAGTGGTGGTTTACGTCAAGCGATTTTGCCACTGGCGCATTATCTAGGTTTACCAGAAAGCCATGTACATGCCGTTGATATTTATTTTAATGAAGACGGTAGTTATCGAACTTTTGATTTAAACTCGCCATTGACCAGAACAGGCGGAAAAGCCACGGTGGTGGCTATGTTAAAAGCGCAAGGTTCTTTGGTTATGATAGGTGATGGAAAAACCGATTTGGAGGCTCAGCAAGCTGGAGCTTTCGTATTGGGTTTTGGTGGGGTCGTTGACAGGGCTATTGTTCGTGAGCGGGCAGATGCTTATACCACTGAACCTTCGCTGCTTAGCGTTTTAGAGCATATTTTGTAAGATTTATTCATAAGGGCTGCGTGCTTTTCGCAACCCAACATGTTGACGGCACAATGTTGGGTTAACGATAAAGCCGTTAGCCCAACCTACAGTACTGAACCCAAACGGCTAAGCGATTTAGAGCATATTTTGTAAGCTTCATTAATACCATAGACCTTTAAAGAGAGTAAACATGGCCGGACATAGTAAATGGGCTAATATCAAGCATCGAAAAGCAGGACAAGATGCTAAGCGTGGTAAAGTTTTTACTAAAATATTGCGTGAAATTACCGTTGCAGTAAAAACTAGTGGTCCAGACGCAGGCAGTAACCCTGCTTTGCGCACCGCGGTTGATAAAGCTTTGGCGGCTAATATGCGCCGTGACACTATCGATACCGCGATTAAAAAAGCCTCTGGGGCTTTGGAAGGTGTTAATTACGAAAACATCCGTTACGAAGGCTATGGCCCAGGCGGAACAGCGGTTATCGTTGATTGCTTAACCGATAATCGTAATCGCACTGTTAGCGAAGTTCGTCACGCTTTTAGTAAAGCGGGCGGTAACTTGGGTACAGATGGTTCTGTCGCCTATTTGTTTAGTAAAGTCGGTATTCTTAGTTATGCACCGTCGGTAGATGAAGACGCACTGATGGAAGCCGCCCTAGAGTCTGGAGCAGACGATGTTATCAATTATGATGACGGTGCTGTCGATGTGATGACCACACCAGAAAATTACTTAACAGTAAAAGATGCTCTGATTGCCTCAGGTTTTGAGCCCGACAATGCTGAAGTCACTATGCAAGCCGCCACCATGGCTGAATTAGAGGCCGATGATGCTGAAAAAATGTTGCGTTTGATAGACCGCTTAGAAGATTTAGACGATGTACAAGATGTTTATTCTAATGCGGATATTAGTGACGAGATTATGACGAGTTTGGGGTGATAATGGTGGCTAGCAATAGATGTCTGCGTCACTATAAATAAGAATAAGTATGCATTATCATTTTGAATGGGATCCCGTTAAAGCTAATTTGCAAAAGCATAGTAGATATCTTCCCCAAATAAAAATAAGACCGATCAATACAAATGTTATAAGTATCTGAAAAAAATCACATTCGTCATCCCGGCATGGACTGCCGGGATCCAGAGTACATGGATGTACAAATCGTATAGTAGAGTTCTTATCGTGATACGACCTATTGCCATCCATGGCAACTGGTTTCCGGCAGTCCATGCCGGAATGACGGTTTACCCACTATGATTCACTTAGAGTCATATTTTAGGAAAGATATCTATTGCTTATTCAGTATGTTGCCAATGCCCTGATTTACCCCCATCTTTTTGCAACAAGCGAACGCAATCAATAACCATGCCTCTATCAATACCCTTACACATATCATAAATAGTCAATAAAGTGATTTGAGTGGCGCACAGTGATTCGATTTCTATGCCGGTCTGGCCGATGGTTTTTACCGTAGTTTCACAGCGGATGCGCTTATGTTCAGGTTCAGCGCTTAAGTTGATTTCAATATGAGTAATAGGTAGCGGATGACAGAGTGGGATTAAATCGGCAGTCTTTTTAGCGGCCATAATGCCAGCAATTCTAGCAACTGCAAGCACGTCGCCTTTTTTATGCTCTCCCGCACTAATCATCTGTAACGTTTCTGGGCGCATTTTTATATAGCCTTCAGTGATAGCGATCCTCTGAGTAATGGCTTTAGTACCGACATCGATCATGTGCGCTTCGCCAGATGAGTTAAAATGCGTCGTATAAGTCATGAATAAGTTAGTGTCTGGTGACCAAAGTGCATTATTATCTCTTTTTTTCTTGTTATGTGAATCATTATGTCTATTAAAGTCTATTATTTTGCCAGTTTGAAAGAGCATGTAGGCAGTTCCGAGCATGAGCTGGACTTTACTCAGTCCTTAACGGTTAAGGACGTTTGGTTTCAGGCTAATGCAACGCTGGTCTTACCCAAAAACACTTTAGCCGCTATCAATATGGATTATGTGGAATGGGATAGCTTAGTTTCTGATGGCGATGTTGTTGCCTTTTTTCCGCCTGTAACAGGCGGCTGAAGATGGCCATTAAAATTATCGACCAAGCATTTGATCCCTATCACGAAATTCAACGTTACCAGAGCACACAACTTGAGCATCTGGGTGCCATAGGCGCGACCAGTCTTTTTATAGGCACCATGCGTGATTTTAATCAGGGTAGCCAAGTTACGGGTATGAGCATAGAGCATTATCCAGGCATGACAGAAA
>CAMDOP010000348.1 GCA_945903675.1 Crenothrix polyspora | reverse complement strand
ATGATATTTTAGAGCTAGCAAATAATGACGAAATTAATCTATTAATACCCTATTCAGTACAAAATGTGATGAGTTTCCAAACACCCGAAAAAATTTTACATATCAGGGGGAGTCAAGAACTATAAAAATCCATTGGGGCTATTTAAAATGTTAATTCCCTTCAACGATATCTTCAATTCTTCCTGTAAAAATATTTAAATACGACATTATCTGTCGCTAATCGGTTGTAGGATTTACATTGTTAAACAACTCAACTGAAATATTCATAATTGACTAACATTTCTTTTGATATTCGAAGCAATCGACCTGCTCAAATCGGTCCGGAATAAAGGCAATCAACAGGGAGAACAACATCATGAAAGCACTAATTACTTTTTTACTGCTCACGATAATCCCAATTGCCAGCGCGGTTGAGATCTACGATAAAGAAACAGGAAAATATTTGGGACAATTAGGTGGTAGTCAATATGCGCCTGACTCAACCAACAATCCTTATGGTCAATACGGCAGTAAATACAGTCCTGATTCCATCAATAACCCTTACGGCACTTATGGGTCGCAATACAGTAACAGTTCACCCAATAACCCCTATGCGACTAATCCACCAGTGATTATTGATAATAGTAAGTGAATGTGATGTTGTTATTTAAGCCTTAAACAACAGATAATTAAAGGTTATCGATTAATGTAAGTGATATGATTAGTGACCTCTATTTATTAACTGCAACTAATTGAATCGTGGAAAAGGGAAACGTGTTTAACTATCTTTCAACCGCATTATTTATTAAAGTCAGTGTCATTCGCTGAACATAATCATTTTAAATGCTCATATAATGGAAATAATCGATAATATTAACCATCTTCTCGGTGAAAATCTTAAACAGACGATCAAGCCAGGTTCCAAATTAAAAATCGCCGCTTCCTGTTTTTCTATATATGCCTTTGCAGCCTTAAAAAAAGAGCTAGAAAGCATTGAAGAGCTTCAATTCGTATTTACTTCGCCCACCTTCGTACCCAATGAGGTCACGGATAAATTTAAAAAAGAACGTCGTGAATTTCATATTCCCAAAGCCGAACGGGAACGGAGTTTTTATGGCAGTGATTTTGAAATACAGCTCAAAAACAAACTTACTCAAAAGGCCATAGCCAAAGAATGTGCTGACTGGATGCGCCGTAAGGCTGTTTTCCGCTCTAATCGTGGCAAAGCCCCAATGCAACAATTTGCCTGTGTACAAGGTAAAGAATCGGCGGCAATTTACATGCCTTTACATGGCTTTACTGCAGTTGATTTAGGTTACCAGCAAGGCGATGCCGTATCAAATATGGTCAATAAGATGGATGAGCCGACCATCACACCTACCTACCTTAGCCTTTTCGACCAAATCTGGAGCGACACTGATAAGCTAGAAGATGTCACTAAGCGTTTGTGTGAACATATTGCCTCTGTCTATCAAGAGAACTCACCGGAACGTATCTATTTCTTGATGCTCTACAATATTTTTAATGAGTTTCTAGAAGACATTAATGAAGATGTGCTGCCCAATGATTTGACAGGCTACAAAGATAGTCTCATTTGGCAAAAGCTCTTTAACTTCCAGAGAGATGCTGCTACCGGCATTATCAATAAGCTAGAAACCTATAATGGCTGCATCCTTGCCGATAGCGTTGGCCTAGGTAAAACCTTTACAGCCCTTGCAGTAGTTAAATACTATGAGCTTCGTAACAAATCGGTATTGGTACTTTGCCCCAAAAAACTTGCGGATAACTGGTTAAATTATAATCGTAATCTTAAAACTAATATTTTTATTAAAGATCGCTTCAATTACGATGTGCTTTGCCATACCGACTTGCAAAGAACCAGTGGCGAATCGTTTGGCATGCCACTTAATCGTATCAATTGGGGAAATTACGACCTGGTTGTGATTGATGAATCACATAACTTTCGTAACAACGATGCTTATAAAGAAAAAGAAACCCGCTATCAGAAATTAATGAATTCTGTTATCAAGGATGGTGTTAAAACTAAAGTATTGATGCTGTCGGCAACGCCGGTTAATAATCGCTTTAATGACTTACGCAATCAACTCGCATTGGCCTATGAAGGCGATTCAGAAAATCTAAGTAAAAAGTTAAAAACCACCAAAGACATTGATGCGATTTTTCGCAAAGCACAGACCAGTTTCAATGCCTGGTCTACGTTAGCTCCTGAAAAACGTACTGCCAAAGCCATTTTGGGTGCGTTGGATTTTGATTTCTTTGAGCTGTTAGATAGCGTCACCATCGCTAGATCACGCAAACATATTGAAACATTTTACGACACTACCGATATCGGTAAATTTCCTGAACGCCTTAAACCACTCTCCTTTCATTGCCCATTAACTCATCGTACCGATGTAATGGGCTTTAATGACATATTTGCAGAGTTGTCTTTATTGACCTTGGCGGTATATGCACCGGTAAGCTATATACTACCGAGCCGCTTGGCGAAATACGAAGCGCTTTATGACACCGATGTTAAAGGTGGAAGAAGCAAGCTTAAACAGGCAGATCGTGAAAGAAGCCTGCAAGCCTTAATGACTACTAATTTACTCAAGCGACTTGAGAGTTCTATACACTCATTCCGCCTAACCTTACATAAGCTAAAAGACAAATACCACAATACACTGTCAATCATTGATGATTATCAAAAAAATGGTAAAGACACTCGCTTCGTTGATCTTGCAGCTGCTTACGAAAATTCAGAGCCAGACGACGATGATTTTCAAGAGCCAGATGAGGCAACCATAGGTGGTAAAATTCAAATCAACTTGTCTGACATGGATTTGCCGTCTTGGAAGCATGAATTAGAAGCTGATTTAATGGTTATTGAAGCACTCCTTGTCGAGATGCATAAAATAAAACCTGCCGAAGATGCCAAGCTTCAGCATCTTAAAGCACAAATAGAAAAAAAATTAGCGACCCCTATTAATCCAGGTAACAAGAAAATCCTAATTTTCACAGCCTTCGCTGATACGGCCAATTATCTGTATGAACATATCTCCGCTAGTTTATTGCATAGCCATCAACTACATACCGGCAAAGTAACGGGCGGCGATGGCCCAAAATCTACGCTAAAACAAAGTTATGACTTTCAATCATTGTTAACCTTGTTTTCGCCTCGCTCCAAAGAAAAGGCGGCTATCTTGCCTAATGAACCTTGTGAGATTGATATTTTGATTGGTACAGATTGCATTTCCGAAGGGCAAAACCTTCAGGATTGCGATTATTTAATCAATTATGATATTCATTGGAATCCAGTGCGGATTATCCAACGCTTTGGTCGTATTGATCGTATCGGCTCACAAAACACTACAATACAGCTAGTTAACTACTGGCCGGACATTACCCTAGACGAATACATTAATCTTAAAGAACGTGTAGAAAATCGCATGATGATTGCTGATCTATCAGCCTCTGGCGATGATAACGTGTTAAGCACGCAATCCAACGACATATCCTACCGCAAAGAACAATTGCGCCGTTTGCAAGAAGAAGTCATTGAAATGGAAGACCTAAAAACCGGTGTATCCATTACCGATTTGGGACTGAATGATTTTCGTATGGACTTACTAAACTATGTTAAAGCCAATGGTGATATGAATGCTGTTCCCAGTGGCATGCATGCCGTTGTAGCCGCTATGCCGGAACGCGGTTTGTTGCCGGGCGTTATCTTTACCCTGCGTAACCTCAATCAAGGCGTCAATGTTAATCAACAAAACCGCCTGCATCCCTATTATCTGGTTTACATTAGTCAAACCGGTGAGGTGATTACCGATCATACCGAAGTTAAACGCTTACTGGATTTGGTGCGCGGTGCCTGCAAAGGCCAGAACCAACCGGTTGCCAATGTCTGTCAGTTATTCAATCAAGCCACCGAAGACGGCCGCAATATGCGGGTGTATTCTGATTT
>CAMDOP010000347.1 GCA_945903675.1 Crenothrix polyspora | reverse complement strand
CCCGATAGCGGTGGGGTAATAAGGATGCCAAGTGCTTACCAAAAAACAGTCCGAAAGCTTCTAGGGGTCTGGCACTGGCGCGTGTACCACCGATTAACAGTGAGGGCCTCGCTATTACCAACGACACAAAACCCAGAGTGCCGAGGGCTTGTTCGGTCTCGCCTTTAACCTTGAGATAAAACAGGGGAGAGGACGCATCCGCACCCAGCGAAGAGACGAAACCAAAAGTTGACGTTCCGGTACGCCGGACTAATTTGGCGGTAGCGAGAACATAGTCATGATCGACTCGGTAGAAACCCGCTTTGGATTTTGTCTGGCGCAGGGTCGTTCCGAGTGCACAAATTGTCAGATCGGCCTTCCACCAAGCCGCATCCTCGGGCAGTGCTTCAAAATCGACCAACGGATTTTCAAGCTTGCCGTGTGGCGGCAATGGACGGCGCGTGGGCGCGACCACGCGGGATATTTCTGGGTGTTGCAAAGCGAGTTCGAGCAACGCTTGTCCAACTTGTCCGGTTGCACCAAAGATGAGTACCGTTTTCATGAGTTAATCGAGCCTATCGCGCAATAAGTCCGCGTGAGATACGCCCAATTCTTTAGGCAAACCGAACATATACACCAACCCGATGGCAAGATCACATAAACCTAACGGAACAGCAATCAAGCCTACATCACCAAATAGTCCCGCAGAAACAAGCACCACCGCAGCGATATAACGCAATAACGATTCGTAATAAAGGAATACAGCTCTCTGGCGTAAATTTCGCGAACTAAGAATCAGTACTGCAGCACAAAAAAGTAGGAAGCCAGCAATTAACCAACCCCAAACAGGATCACAAATATTCAATCCCACACCTTGATAAAGTGTTGGGAATAAGAGGAATATAGCAATAACGGCGTTATAAATACCCGTCCAATAAGTAAATTTTTGCATTTTAAAAGGCATTAGTTTTCCTTGATAGATTAATAGGGTTAACAAATTTAATTATACATACAAAGAAAATAATAACTTAGGTATAGTGGAGTGGACCACATTGTCCAGTCAAATGATGCCGACGCCTCTTAACAGGTAGGGTATATAATACAAAGGAGATTTATTATGAAACATAAAAATAGCAAGCAATTAACGGCTAAAGCAGAGACGACCTGTTAAGGACCATACTGAATTGCAGCCTAATTTCACACCATCCTATAAACCAGCGTGATTCTATGAGAGATAAAAGTTTCACTAGACGATCATCAATAAATCATTACCCAGTATCATTTGAATCACCCCATCTGTTAGCCTCCTTATAAACTTCATAACATGATCAATTTCCTTGTTAACAAGCAAAACATATTACTTCATTTCTTAACATAAAGATAAGCTACTCTCTACAATCAAAGATAACATTAAATCATTACACACGTAACGCAGAACGCATTTACACGCTTGCAACAGAGTTATCTTAACTATGAAATCATTCTTGATTAATATTGTTAAGAAGAATGCGTCGGACTTCTTCAATTGCAAGCGGATGCCCCTGCGCTGAATGCCCCGTTCTGACAATATATTCCGACTCAACGTTATCGATGTGCGCACTAGAGTACTCGACGACACCATCATTTCCAGTCTTAATGTCTTGATCGGGCAATACTGCAACAATTGAATTTGCTTTAATACCAGGAGCTAAAGGGAGATCAATTAATGCTTTTAATATAGGATTGTCAGATGACATGCTATCAGCACTAGTGGGTAATTTACCATGTGTACTCTCAGGTAGTTTAAACTGACCTGATAATTCATCAAACTTCTCGAAACCTGCATTTATTAAATCACTAGGCATCATTACAAATGATCTAGTCATGTTACGAACCCAATCTTTACTTAGGAAGCTACCACGATGTGGGGTCGAGATATATATAACACGTTTTACAAAAGGCAAGTGATTAAAGAATATAGCCCATTTAATAATGGACTTCATCTTTGGATTAGCATCAAATGTTTCAAACGGTTGATTACTGATAGACTCCCAAAGTTTATTTCCCGAATCAACAGCTGTCAAGTTGGTTAATAATCCTCCTTGGCTGTGACCAATTACCACCATCTGATTCATAGCTGGATCTTTACTCTGAGGATCAAGTTGCTTAACTTTATCTGTCAAAGTATCTCTTAAATCCTCAGCAGATTTCAGAATTAGGGCGCTGCTAGCATACTCATAGAACCAAAACTGATAGTGACTGCGAATTATCGGGTCATTGCGTAGAGTATTGACCATCTCTGCCCACCAGACAGGACTGCTTCCTGTTCCATGTACCATAACCACTGGAATTAGACCAGGCTGATATGGCTGATTCAGCAATACATGATTTTTGAAGTGACTATCATATAAAAAATTTTTCAGCCCCGCCTTCCAAAGCTCAGAATCATTTAATCGATAAGCAAGAGGGACTGTAGTATCAGTCTGTAGTGGAATATGCTGACCATTAACCGTCACTTCATTATTATCATAAGCTGAATAAAGCTCTAATTTCGCACTAGCCTGTCCTGACTTTAATTCACGCAAACTTCCGTTAACCCGTAAAAATGCTGTAATAGGCAAAGAGCCACCATAAGGATCTTCATTAGATTTATGAGTGATACCAATGATAGGCAAACCGAGCCCTGGCGTGTTATTTCGCACTGTAAAACCATAGATATCATAGGCATCAGCTGGATAGAAGGCTTCAAAAGCATTCATTTTCCATCTAAAATCATTCGTTACCAGCGAAATGTTTATTGATCCACTCGGAAGCCAACGTATACCGGCAACAATCTTGAGACTCTCACCTTCAGTTTGCTGAAAGGCTAGACCCAGTGCTCGGTTATAAATCTCGCAAGCCTCCCGAAACCGACTATCATAAGGACTAGGAGCGGGATCTTTACTATCACCCAGTAAATACAAATAGGCATAAACGGCTGATTGTAAGTAAACATTCCTCGCACTCTGACCTGAGACTCCCTCTGAACTATCTGGAGATAATGATTCCCCATATGCATAGCTTATTTCAGCCAATGCAAATAATACATCTCGTCTATCGTCTGTTAAGGCTATTTTGTTTAAATCGAGCAAGGCTTGCTGAGAATTTAAATCGTATACTTCCAGCAAATTATAACGATGCAATACGGATTTAGTTTTGTTGCTTAGCGTCCCCACTTTAGAAAGAGGGGTTGTTGTTGCAATTTGATAAGACTCTACAGGCGTTACCTTGCTGATGCCAATGGGAGGGGCGCAGCCAGTCAACAGAAAAACCAATAATAAACCTATTCGATATGACGAAAAGCCGCTAGATTTAGTAATTTCAATTTTAAATAAGGTTAAATTAATCATTGTGGAATGTTGAATTTCATTTTTAATTTTCGGTTTAATATAAAAAGATCAGTTCGTTTACTCTATTGATCAGGTTGCTCGATAAATCCAGTGTTAGGTGCAGATGAAACCGTCAACACTTTAATACCATTATTTGCCGAATCAACAGTTGTACAGCCTGAAAAGACACCTATAAGACATAACGATAAAACCCAACTTGGGAAGTCCTTTTATGTTATTTGCTTTTTTGATTTCCATTTATTTACTTCAAATTTTAACAAACAATCTATTAATCGTTGTCTAAGTTCCTGTTTATTTGATCATTTGAATACCGCATAAATAAAAGCAATTCTATGCGAAAACTTATCTAATTATTAATACTATTTTTACTGGGTTCGTGCAAATGGCTCAAGTAATTTAAAATAAATAGATGGCTGATATAGAGTCATGCAAGACCAGCTTACGAACGGCAAATTATCGCTCTAAATAAAGCCTATAGCGGAGCAGTTATTAATTTTTAGTCAGGAATATTGACATATAAATTTAAAGAAAGTTGGTGATCAATTAAGTCACTTACCAATCCCTTATTAACATATTGATTCATATAGCCAATTTCGGTCCTAT
>CAMDOP010000346.1 GCA_945903675.1 Crenothrix polyspora | reverse complement strand
GAGAAATCACCACATACAACACCCTGCCAATCATTAACTTTACGTGCATTTTGAAAGACTTCATCTTGGCGGTAGGGATCAAGAAAATATTGATGCTCTGGTTTTAGTTTGCTATTTTCTGCATTTGACCATCCTGCCGGTAGAGCTTGAGTAGTCGCAACATAATTCAACAGCTCATCAATTATGTTCCCCACCCATTTTTCTATCCATTTGCGGCGCTGTGGATTTTTAATACTTAACTCAATACGTTCAAAACGCAATAAATAATCGCGAAGATAGTCTATGTCTATATTGATGCTTGGGTGGGAAAAGCTATCAAATAATGATTTTTTATAGAGCGGTGGTTTTAATTGACTTTGCCACGTTGGTGGTTGAGCAGAAAAAAGATGGAGTTTACCTCCTCTAGCACCATTAAGCTGTGACGCATTACTATGATTACTTGCAGTCACACTTATCCGTGCATTATTACTAAATGACCGTAAGGGTGTTTCCGAAAACTTGGCTATATCACGCAGTTTTTTTATGTCTTTTTGTCGCTCATCAAATACATTATTATAAATAGCATGTGCTAATGATGATGACTTCATGTGACACAATAGATGGTATCTATTTGGATTAACTATGCTTTCCAGCTCTATGGGAAAATAAATCTGCTTCGCTAAAAAATGGCTACTTGGCCTATCGCCTGATAGTGCTTTTTTAAAACCAGCATTCCATTTAGCCAACTCATTGTTATCAGTTGCAAAAGGTTCTAAAACATTATTACTTTCTCTTGCAAACTCAGCTGCTAACTTACTACCCTTGAATTCTAATTCAAGAAATTGAAAAACGGGGGCGAATTGATTGCCTGCAACTGCTCCATCGATAGCTTTATCAGTTAAACTAGCTGTTGTTAAAGTATTTATTTTTATTGATGCAATATTGTCATACAGTGATGGACTATCTATTTTTGAATGTGTAAGTTTTGCTACATGGGTAGCAAAACTTACACTAGAGGCATCATGTGCTGCTTGAGAAATCCAACCGTTTGCGTCATATTTATTGTCAATGTTGTCACATTTATTTTTATAGTTCTCATGTAATTGATCGAAATCTAAACCCTCTGGCTTTTCATCCAATACGAAAACGTCTTGAAGCTTTTGTCTCTGAAAATCTATAGCTAATTGAGATTTATCTTTCTTACGGTCAAATAATTCTTCTATATTCTTCTGACCAAAAAATTCCTCTTTTTCATATAATCCAGCAATTGTTTTGATTTGGTCTTTTATGAAGCCCTCTTCTTCCTTTATTTTCTTTCCTGTCAAGAAGTCAACAATCACTTCTTTCCAAGTTCCTAACTCACTTATTTCTTCCATCATCTTTGGTTTCCTATATCTTGATAAATCCCTAGATTAGGGTGATAACAATATTCTTGTTGATTAGTGTTAAATTCGGTTAAGCGTACCTCACCGAACCGGAGAATGAAATCTTTTAAATCAATATTAAAATCTTCAGCTAACGTTGAATAAATGGACTGTACTCTTAGATCAAACCAAAATTGAGTACCAGTCCCTAACGTAATTTCACTACTTGGTATATTTTTTATCTCTATAACACCTTCCCCAAACTTTGCTGGATATACCTGTTCATTTTTCCATTTCCAACAAGGCTTGGTGTATTCGTCGGTCAACCATAAATAATAAGCCGCATCATTTTTTGAGTTACGAAAGCGTTGTTGCCGCTGTACTTCTCCACACCAATAGGGGCTGTTTTTCCACCATACACAGGCCGAATTATCACCAAATAATTGTTGAGCCAATGCTTTGTGCTCTAATTCAATTAGATTTAAATACTTACTATCTATTGTTTTAAATTGCGTTGGCAAAGTGATTCGTTCAATAGCATCAATTTGTCGATATTGATCGATATTTAAAATATCAAGCAAATCATGCTTTGCTAATTGGAGTTCCTTGGATTCAAAACCGGGTCGTTCATAGTAAGGAGGCTGATATTTAGCAACCAATGCTTTGTGATTTTTATTGAGTAAAAGAATATTAGCTTGTTCTGGTATTTTGTCACGATGCCTCAGAACCCGTCCTGCAATTTGAATGATTGAACGCATGGAACTCGGCTCAATGATCGCCCAGTCATAATCATGATCTCGTCCTACTTCGGCTACCGGGGATGCCAAAACTACAAATATATGATGTGCCTCATCACTGTTATTTATGGCTTTTTCAATGCTTTCATGCCGCCAAATTGCATCAGGATTTTTTCTGTTAAGCAATGTATCTAACTGATTTTCAAGATGTGAACGTACGGCTAAAGGGTAACGACTATGATAGATACAGTAATGAATAGCGGTATCTGGTGGCGCGTCAATCGCTAGTATTTCTTTAGAAACCGCAACTAACGGATTGATATTGGCCATACGCACTAAACCAATAGATATTGTTTTACCCTCTTGTCTTTGCTGGTGCGCTTGATGCAGTTTGATTATATTTGAGTGAATAACTTGTGCAAGGCTTGCTTCAACAGTCATAGCCTCGCCTCTAGCTACGGAAACAATAGCACCTTTACGTTGATGTTCAGTTTTGGCTTTTAATTCTTTAATACGATTATTAACAAATTTCGCATGAACAATTTTAAATGAATCTTGAGTTTGCTCACCGTGACTATTAAATTCATCAAACCAAGCACAACTGATACGACCATCCCAACTGGCACTATTTACTTTGGCATAGTGTGTCCAACCAGCTTGGTAAGCTTGAAATAGTGCATTAGCGAGTGCTGGTGGCAAAGTGGCGGTTGAAAGTAAGACACGACTTCCCAGCATTCCTGCCCAGTGTACTAATCGACATAGTGCTGGTAGGTCTTCTAAGCCAAAATCATCAGGTTCATCAAGCACTAAATCCGAAGTTAACAAACGTAACATGGGGGCAATTTGCTTGCCGCCTTTAGTGCCTTCTGTTGCTGGCATTAGATGATCTATAGTGCTAACTAATACAGGTGCTATGAGTAGCTTTTCCAGTTTTTCATTGGTCTGTGTCCATTTACTCAGGCTATGTGCTTTCAGATCACCTTTGTAATCGACATATAATTCTGCATCAATAAATTCATTTTGGGATTCGCTGCCTGTTGCTGACGGCTGCTCTATTTGTTCTTTAGTATCGCTACCTTTGTTTTGTTCGTTCTCAAATAATTGCTTTACAGAAAGAACACCCACCGCAATGGCAAGTTCTTCGTCCGATAACTCTAACTTTTCTCGGTATTCTCTCCCTGTTTGTAAGGTGAGCGTACGTAAACCTAAGGCAACACTAAACCTTATTCGTCCTGTTTCACTGCCTAAGGCGTACATAATCTTGGCATTTGCTAAGGTTTTACCTTTGCCGGTCGATGCCATATTAATACCAAAAAAGCCTTGGGTAAGGGTTTCTTTACTCAGTGTCTGTGCGAGTTTTTTAGCTGAATCTTGCCAACCAAATTTATCCTTTTGATTTTTATCGACACTGCTAGTTAAAAAAGCATTAATTTCCAAAGAGTTTAGACTGGCATTTAGTTTAGGCAGGGCTATAGCGATTTTTTGCGCATGATTAGCAACGCCAATCAAATGCTCATCCAACTTTTGTTTTAATGCTTTACTTTGCCTATCTGTATTTGCATAAGCTTGATAATGTGGATTTTGCCACTCTTGAGTAACACCCTGTGAGGAATAAAAATGATCAGCCAACATTAAGCTTAATCGAGCAAGATGAGTCGTGAACAGTTGTTCATTTAACCAGTTAATTTGTGCCTGTGGCTGTAATAGTAATTTTTCTCGCGTTTCTGAAGCAAGTAAACAGGCTTTGGCACGCCATTGTGCGCTTGCAACCGGCAAACCTTTAGTAAACGTCCAATTCTTTGATATGAATGCTTGTTGATCGTTATCTTTGCAATTAGGGGAATTCCAAAGGGCTTCAAAGTTTCCTGTAAACCATTCA
>CAMDOP010000345.1 GCA_945903675.1 Crenothrix polyspora | reverse complement strand
CATCAAATAAGGAGAAATATTGTGATTGAGAATTGTCAAAATCAAGAAGTGATTTTTGGTGATGGTAATCATCGATACAGACTAGAGGATACTTGGGCCAAAATTCCGGATGGTCCTTATTGGACTCATGATGTTGCATCAATCTCGATTGATGCAAAAGATAATGTTTATGCCTTTGTTCGTGGCCCGCATCCAGTAATGGTGTTTGATCGCGAGGGTAATTTACTGAGGACATGGGGGGAATCTGTATTTTCTAATCCACATGGATCTCACATCGCTGCCGATGGCCATATTTATCTCACTGATAATGGTGATCATACGGTTCGTAAGTGCACCTTAGAGGGAAAGATTCTGCTCACTATTGGCATTCCGCATCAGCCATCGCCGTATATGAGTAATCGACCTTTTAATCAATGTACTCATACCGCTTTATCCCCGCGTGGTGATATCTTTATTTCTGATGGTTATGGTAACGCTGCACTTCATAAATACGATCCAAATGGTAAGTATCTTTTTACTTGGGGTGGGAGCGGAACAGATCCTGGGCAATTTGTTTTACCACACAACATTGTTTGTGACGATGAAGGTTGGGTTTATGTGGCCGATAGAGAAAATCATCGCGTACAAGTGTTTGATGGAGATGGTCGCTACGAAACCCAATGGAATAATTTGACTAGGCCATGTGGCCTATGTATGGGCGGGGGAAAGAAACCGCTGTTCTATATATCCGAGTTAGGACCAGGATTGGAGGTTATTCGCAATACCCCGAACTTTGGGCCTAGGATATCCATCACTAACGCAGATGGCTCTGTAGTTGCCCGTTTAGGTCGTGAAGTAGCTGGCACGCAAAGAGGCGCTTTTATCACCCCTCATGGTATAGCGGTTGACTCACACGGAGACATCTATATTGGTGAATGTGCGTTTGGTCAGTGGCACACCCTGTTTCCAGGGCAGACTCCCCCAGCACTTATTGCATCGCTCAAGAAATTGGTCAAGATTTAATTCTTTTTAAGAAAAAATAAATTTTTATAGAGGAATTAAATGATGGTTTTTTTGATGCAGTCATGCATGCGCGCATTCAATTGGCATTTACGGTAGGATTCCACATTATTTTCCCTGCCTTTTCGATTGCATTGGCAAGTTATTTTGGGCTATTAAGCGGCCTGCGCTGAAGGGTGTTAACCAATCAAAGGGACCTACTGCATATGCATTGTTAATCACTGCAATGCCTTGTAAAAAGCTGCCCAAGATAAGGCCCTGAAAAATTGTTGCTACAAACGATCGCAGGAAAAATAAAGCATCCCAGAAAAGACGGTGCTTATTACTCTGCCAGCGAAACTCCAAGACCCCTCCTCGAACTACTAAAGCTAATAACATCGCTGTTCCGGAATCAACCACCTTGTAGGAAGCTTCGGCCCCATTATCCGGTCAGAGATTCTTATTGCCTAGCACATCAATTTTAGCCCCAATTATTTTGATCTACACGAGTTATGCTCACTGGACATTCTTAAAAGACAAGAAAGCATGATCAGTAAATTAACTGCAAATAGCTAATGTCTTTTTAAAAAATGGCTTGGATGTGTTTTATTTGGGCTGCGAGCGTAGCAGCCCTAGTGAGTGTATCCTTGTTCCTGCGTTTATTACTAACATACTAATTTCATTATTTATTAGCTAGAGAATCAGCTCCTTCGATCTACAACTGAAATCCTCATTTTCGAATGAGAAAGCTATAAAAAAATTGATACATAAGTGTTTTGTTGCGGTCTTGAAAAGTTTGGGTCGATGGATTTTGAAGTGTGGAAAAGGACTAGAAGAGGCTGATGTTTAGTTGATATTTGTTTGGTTTTTGGATCGGGTGACACTGGTATGCGAAAGCTACGTAACAAAGAATAAGAATAAAAAATGGTACTTGCGATAATAGATTTAAGGTGGGATACTTGGGCTGGGTCGGTTGTATTTCCTATCCATTTTAAATATCAAGACTTACATTTAGGGTCTCCTAAGACTGAACTTGAACAACCCCTATCTTTTGAAAATCATTCCTGACACGGATGATTCTCAACAAATTTGCGAGTTGATTGAAAGGTACTTACTCTGGCTCCTTTGCATTATATTTTCATCCACATGTATGGCTTATTTAACGGTTGTACCGATAAGCAAGGTTATTTCTGCTGCACTCATTGTCAGTGATTTAACCCTACCTTATGGATAGATAGTTCATTTTTATCTTAAGTTAAGAATAAGAATCATGAATCTATGTTACTAAAAATGGTGTTGTCATCTTATTAAAGTGACAGCAAAAATTAAATAAAAAGAATGATATTTTAGGAGAAAAAATGACCTTAACAGACCCACTGCATTACGCGCCAAAAGGAGATAAAGCAAACTCTGCTTATTTTAATGAATATCGCGTGAAAATCTATGAAAGACGCATTAAAAGTGGTTTGGCTGATTTGCTGGGCAATATGTGTGGCCTTGTTATACAGGTTCAAACAGGCGATGCACTGGCTTATTTAAAAGAACTTTGCATTATGACACCCTATCGCTATAGCAAGAGTTATATTAATAACACGCATAAAATTTATTGCTTAGTCAATTCCAACACTCCAAACACGCCGGTTTTCTTTGTTTTAGAACCTTTGGCTTTTGATTTTGCAGATCAACTGACCTATGTTAATAAAATGTATGTTAATTCTCAAGAAAAACCAAATGCACGCTATGTTGGTGAGATTTTTTCTACTAAAGATAGAAATGAAACCAAAAAAATTCTTCTTTCTCATGAAATTAGATTTCAAGATCCAGATTCTATTCAAAATAAGTTTTACTCAAACAAGCATATTGAATTTACCCAAATGTCTAATATCAGCTTGAATAGCTTGGGTTATACAGATAGTAACATTTATGATTTTGACAGCTTAGAGCTAGGCGAAGAATTTCATCTAAGCCCAACTGAGAAAAAAGCTTTAGAAGAAGTTGATCAATTTACACAAGAACATCAAATAAAACCACTTCTAAAAGGCGTTGATCATACTGCCTCGCGTGTTCTGGCTGGAGAAAGAGAGGATGCGATCTTAGAATGGCTCTGTCTTAGCAATTATTATTTTTGGGGGGCTTATGATGTTAAAGATCTCAACTCATCAACCAATGCAAGTCGCATTACTCATGGTAATGATATTTTGTCGCCCGCAAAAGTTTTTACTGCTAACAATACGCCCTTCATGGTAAATTCTTTTGAAAATCTACCGATGCCAACTGAGAATTTTGTGCGTAATTATGGTCGACGTTTACACCATTTAGCGATAGAAGTCATGGACGGCGAATATCAAAAAGGCACCAAAAATATTGACTTTGTATTGAAAAAACTAACAGATGACGCACACATTCCTTTCTTATCACAAATTTATGGCGAATGTAAAGATGAGCCTAATCTAAGGCAGGTTTTTTCTAAACATTCTGCTTTTTCAATATTAATCACAGAATATATAGAGCGTTGTAATGATTTTAAAGGCTTTTTCACTAAATCTAATGTATTTGCTCTTACCACCGCCGCAGAAAGTGATGAACAGATTAAAACTCATCATATCGGACAAGGCGTTGTAGGGGATTAATAAAACACTTTTAGAATCTATTCAGGGGATTGATTATTGGTTCCCTGAATATCAAAAAGTTCATATTGGCATTTTGATCTCGTAGGTCAATTAGTGATTTTAATTGACGATTTTCTGATTCGAATTGCCTAATACGTTGTTGCTCAGGATATGTGGGGTAGCACAGTTGCGAATGGAGCACGAAATATTAAAAAAGGCCCTCTCGGTGCCCGATTCCCTATGCAAAGAAACAGTTTGCTGCTGCTATTAGGGCTATATTTTCTGCTAATAAAGTTTATAACTTCAATAAATAATTGAATTAATATTTCCAATTTACTAGTAACTAAATGATTTTAATATGTAATTTTTTATTTCCAAGA
>CAMDOP010000344.1 GCA_945903675.1 Crenothrix polyspora | reverse complement strand
TCTGTACTTTATACATTGCATCATGGTGAACGAGAAGCATTAGAGCTATGTTTAACTCATTCGGTAAATTTGTTAATAACAGATGATACTGCTGCAAGGCTAGCTGCTAAAAGTATGAATATAGCTACACACGGCACATTAGGTTTGTTAATCCGCTCTGTTCGTCAAAAGTTACGACAACCCTCTGAAGTATTAGCATTATTAGCCGCTATTCCTGAGCAAACGACATTACATATTCGTCCAAGCTTGTTAAATGAGGTTATCGCACAAGTTGCAGATGAATGGAAAAGTAAATTGTGAAAGAACTAGGCTTCTATTTTCAGATTAAATTGCTTCAAGTTAGACATTATTCTGATCATTGTCTCGGATACCAATAATACTTGCCCGTGACACAGCGTATTCTCTTGCCACTGCGCTAACAGACACACCAATTTGCAACTTGCTAATTATCTCAGTCCGCTGAATTTTATTTGTTTTGGGTGGGCGCCCTAATATTTTACCTTCGGCCTTCGCACGAGCTAGACCAGCTTGAGTTCGTTCTACTAATAAATCTCGCTCCATCTCTGCTACTGCTGACAGCATCATCAAAAGTAATTTTCCCGCTGGTGATGTTAAGTCTGTATTGCCAAGTTGATGAACAATTACCTTAACACCTTTGGCACCTAATTCTTTTACCGTCTGTAAAACATCAATGGCGTCTCTGCCCAAACGATCAAGTTTAGAAACGACTAGTGTTTCTCCTGATCGTATTTGCTCTTTTAATTTGATAAAAGCAGGTCGCTGACTAGCCGACACTTTTCCACTAATACCATCATCGGCAAACCAAAACCCAGTCTCGATTAGATATCCTGCTTGTTCTAATTCTAGCCTTTGATTTTCAGTTGTTTGCTGACCAGTTGAAACTCGACCATAACCAAATGTTTTCATAATGCACCCTACGGCTGTTAGAAATAGGTGTTAATAATAACATAGGTGTTACAAATATCAAAGCCTATTTTTCTAACAGTCTAATGCGTGGAATTCTAAACTGTTAGAAAAGGATCGTTTTCTAACATAGACTCCTAGAAAATTTGGAAGTACTATTGCAAGAAATGTAGCGTTAATACTAAAAAATATTGCTCACCTGCGAAACCGTTAAAATCATAACTTATCTGCTCACTAATTTTTTTCCAGTAACAAGATTTAGTGATATTCAATTTTTTTTAGCAAAAAAAACAAGCGTTACAAATAACATCCAAACTTAGTCGCTATAGGTGGCGCAACCATAAGTTGTTAGTAACATTAAGCCTCTTATTCCGATGGTTTAAAATATTGTGTTGAACTATTACTTGTTTGGCTATGTAATAGTTTTTAGCTTCTTACGCCTCTGCATTTTGGAAAAGACATACACCCCCAAAACTCATTACCTTTATTTGACTGCTCTTCGCTTTTCTAGCCATAAACTTTTTGAATGATAATTAATTGCGTGAATGATTCTAGCATCAATTGGCTAAAGAATTTGAGTTACAGTCAACAGATTTATTAGGAGTATCAAATGTCCAATAGATTTACCGAAGAAGAAATTAGCCACTTACACTTACTTGGCAGGATGTTAGGTCAAACCAGAAGATTTTCGACTTCACCTTTGAACAAGGCAGGAAAGAACCATCTGTTCATGATGCTGGATGCTGCACATAATATTCCTGGGGGATTAATAGATCCTGAACATTATGATATTGCAGATGATGTAGAACGTTTAAAAGAATTACTTGATAAGATGGATGATCCAAAGTTTATAGACTAATGAATAAACTCCTATTAATCATTCTATTACTACTCCCACTCCCACTATCCACTATAGCTGGTGGAACTCTAAGGAAACATAATAATTAACTTTACAAATATTAAGGAAAAGAGCCTAATCTAATCGTGTTGGAATTTATGCGACATACACTGCAATGGTTTTTTTTCCATTGAATCTAGGAAAGCTTAATAAGTAAGGGAATTACCGTTACATCATTCAGAATTAGTCAAATAATAAGTAAGGAATGAAAATGATTTTCAAACAATCCAATTTAATCATAGCCCTATCAATTGGGTTGCAATTACAAAGTGGTAATGCAAGTGCTTTTGATTTATCAGATGTAACTAATGCAGTAGACCAAGTTAACTCTGTAGCTAAACAATTGAATGCTCCTCAGTCTGAACCTGAACCAATTACTCCAGCGCCAGCAACTCCCGTTGAGGCATTGCCAGTCGCAACTGCATCAACTGAGATTCCAAAAGAGTTTCATGGAACTTGGGCTAAAAACTGTAAATCCTCTAATTTAGAAGTTGAAGGAATAGAAGTTAATAAAGATGGTATTTTAGGGCATGAATTTCATTCAGAAATAAAAAGTGCCAGATGGATACCTAATGATAGAACCCTTTCAGTTACATCATCTATGTGTGAGGGAGAAGATTGCCAAGCACCAACACCTCAAACTTGGATATTAGAAAAATCTGATAAAGTGCTGACTATTGCTGGTTACTCAGGAACCACAGAATATTCTCGCTGCTCTAGTTCTTCTACATCTAATGCATCAGTCACTCCAGTTAGTGTTCCCAGCGTAAGCAAGGTTTTATTTTCTTGTAAAGCAGCAAAAGGGAAAGAAATAAGATTAGTTAATACTGGTAAAGGCATTGAATATTCGTTTGGTTTAGCTAATCAAAAACCAGATATTTCAGTTTCAGTTCCTTATGAAAAAGCTTTTTATGCTAGTTTGGGTGATGCACGAAGTACTAATTTTCAAGTAAGCATCCCAAATGGAAAAACCTATTATGTTGTTTATTCTTATGAATACGCTAGGGGTTGTGGTAAATGTAAAAGTGATTTTGGTCACGGAGTAATTGTCTCAAAAGAAAGCAAAAAAATTACTGATGTTGAATGCGACCGTAAAGCCAAATTAGAACCAACAAGTAATAGCTTTATATACGATATGTTAGATAATTTATTTGATGCATCAGATCTACTCCAAAGCGTTACCGAGGAAGATAGCAATTTTAAATCAAGAGGTTTTTTTAATATTGATCAATAGGTGAGATTAATTAATTGTGTTAATTAATATTAACGCACAAATTATCAACCTTTATGTAATAGGTTTTTTATATAAATCAATTTTCAATCAGGAATTTTCTTTGAATCAAGAAGAAACAATATGGTCAGGGTCGCCTTCACAGATCGTAAACCTTGGCACATTCATATTTTGTACGCTGACAGTTATTTTATTGCCTATCGCTTTTTGGAAATGGTTAGTTATCAAAAATACAAAATATGAGTTAACTAATCAAAGGTTAAAAATAACTAGAGGTGTTTTAAATAAAAGAAGGGATGATTTAGAGCTGTATCGAGTCAAGGACTATATTATCCAAGAGCCATTATTTCTTAGACTATTCTCCTTGGGTAATTTGAGATTAGAAACTTCTGATAAATCTAATAAAGTTATCACTATAAGAGCCGTTCCAAATACTATTGAATTAAAAGATACCATTAGAACCAATGTAGAAATGCTTAGAACTAACAGGCGTGTTCAGGAACTTGATATTGACCAATTATAATGACAGCATTTTTTATCATTTTACTAATAGTTGGTATTGGTTTGCTGATTCTTGGGGCTGTATCTGGGTACGGTCTTTACACCCATTCAATTAATAGGGACAAAAAAACTATTAATGAAAGCAACATCGGAACACTCTGGGGTTTATTTATAATAGGTGTCTGGGTTGGAATTTATCGGGGAAAGGATAAATTTGCTCAAGTCGTGCAATGGCAATATGTTTAAGATTGTCTTTACGGCGCGGGTGCTACTCTAAACAAACTGGAAAAGCTACTCAAGCCGTTGCAACGTGCGCCACATTCTGTGATTGGCTCATCTTGTCTTGGTGCGTCTATTGTCGGTGGAGTGGCGAATAATTCTGGTGGAGCATTGGTTAAGCGTGGTCCTGCTTA
>CAMDOP010000343.1 GCA_945903675.1 Crenothrix polyspora | reverse complement strand
TTTATGACGCGCCTTTTACCGTAGCGCAATGCAATTCCCTGGGGACTCAGACTATTCCCCAGGATTTTGTGACGACGGTTGTCGCCAAGTTAGATAGTCCTGTACTTTCTACTGCTACCCCCACCTATACCGATACCTCATGGATGAATAAACACCCGGCAGTTGCGGTTTATCGCCAGCTGAAAACCGCCAGTACTGATGATAGCTGTAGCAGTACTCCTCAAGTATGCGGTGGTATCACCAGTATTCCCTGCTGCCGACGTAGCTCACTTTTTATGGGAGCCGGGATAGGTGCCGCACCGGGGTTGACCATGAATAATGGCAGTTATTACATTGATACCAATACGGTCAATCAGTCGGTAACACTAGGAGCTGACTCTGACTTTAGACTCGCCTCATTTGTCGGCAATACGACTTATGCCTTTTACAATCTCTATGCTACCAGCAAGACTAAAACGACTTATCAGGTTTATGTCGGCGCTAACCTGAGTAGTTTTACCGGGCAATGGATTCGGGTACATCCCCATACTCAAAAAAGCGGCGCAATACAGGTTAGCCTGTCAAAGAAAAAACACGGCGTTACCAGCTATGACAAGAAAAGCGGTATTCTCACGGTAACGCTGGATAATAACACAGTGGCTTCTCATTATGCGTTTCCAACAACATCAAAAGAGCAAACGGATGCCTGTTTTCCTTCAAATCTCTGTCAGATAGATACGACAGTTATCGCTCCGGCAACTCCTCAATGCACAGTTTCCGAAGAATTTTCACCCGTCGGTTTGAGAGATTCCATGAAAGAAATCTGTAACTATTGGGCGACCCGAACCACCGCTCAAAGTGCAAGCGGAGTTTATCTCAATGATTGTCCTCGCGGCGGCTGCATTGGTTTCAGTTTTACTTTGCCACAAAATTTTAACCCTTTGGATTATGCCAAAGCGGGACAAAATCTTGCCATATGTTATCCGAAAACAGCACCCTGGACAACGGGCTTTAAAGTTACCGACCAGAACTGTACCGCAGTTCCTAATCTTTTGCCGCCTGCAACCGGTAATTTCTGTATTAATCGTCCCATAAGATTTCGCAGACATGGTATAATATAAACATGAATAGAGCCGAGAAACGAAGCCAAAAACGTAAAGAAGTTGTCGAAGCAATAGCTCTCAGAAAAGAGCCTGTTGAGGTGGTTGCCCGCATTCACAACATCGCACTTAGAACGGTATTTGATTGGTTAGCCCGTTACCGTCAGGGTGGCTGGCATGCTTTGATTGAAAAGACACGACAAGGTCGCCCTACAAAAGTGACGGCTGACGATATGAAATGGCTCTATGACGCGATCACCATGGGAAACCCTTTGAATTACAAACTCCCCTTTTGTCTTTGGTCGTCGAATAACATACGCGCCTTGCTACAAAAAAGAGCGTTCCGTCATTTTGTCGAAAAGCTCCATCTGCCGACTTCTGGGTCACCTGGGTTTAACCCCACAGAAACCGCTGTATAAATCTTATAAGCAAGATCCAGACAAAATTAAAACTTACCTCAGCAAGACCTATCCAGAGGTAGTTGCACAGGCAAAAAAATATCATGCACGCATCTATTTTCTGGATGAGGCCGCGTTTCGCAGTGATGCGCACCGTGGGACAACCTGGGGGAAGTGCGGGGAAACGCCGGTGGTTAGGGATAGCGGCGGGCGATTTGGTTTTAAATTAATTAGCGCCGTCTCCGCTCGCGGCGACATGCATTTTGATGTAATTGAAGAGAGCATGAACTCAGAAAAATTCATCAGCTTCTTGCAAAAATTACGTCAGGATGCTGATGGTCCGGTTTTCGTGATTGCCGATAATGCGCGCTATCACCACAGTAAAAAAGTGCAGGCGTTTTTGGAAACGCAACTGGGACAAATCATGATGGCTTTTCTGCCCGCCTATTCGCCCGAATTGAATCCAGATGAACAAGTTTGGAATCACGCCAAAGCAGAAGTAGGCAAGCACCCCATCAAAAGCATTCTGGAGATGGAAGCTCTCATTCTTTCGGCAATGCAATCTATCCAGCAAAAAATAGAGCTGGTGAAAAGCTTTTTTCGATTGCCCGATACTTTGTATGCGGGAAAATTTACCTCAGTACTTAGGTGCGAAAACTTATGGGACGATTAATACATCGAAGCTTTTATTAGTTAAATTCGATTTTTGGATTATTAGATTTTCAAGACCGGAAATAGACCGGAGAATACATAGAGGTGTTTAAATAATTAGAAGCAATGAATTAATGGTTATTGATTATGTTGGATAATTTATTTAACACTATGATTCATGATATCTTTTTTGTGATTCCGGTTGTCGCGGGTTCGAGCCCCGTCGTTCACCCCAATAAAATCAATAGCTTAGGTTATTGTGCTCAGCAATTTTTACCCTACTGGTGACAAAGCTGGTGACAAATAACTATTCATTTGACGGTTTTACCGTTTTCATACGTACATCATAAACGTTCATCATCGATGCTGTTCTATGTCCACTAGCATCCTGTTTATTGCCTGATGTATCAGAAACTCCTTTTCGTTTTAAATCATGAAAAGTGAAGGGTACCCAATTAATTTCTTTTTCTGTTGCTGCTTTTTTGGTTGCGACTGTGATTCTGCCGATGGCAGTTTTTAGACTATTAACCCTAATTTTATCACCCGTGCGTTCACTAATAATGATGTGACGATCTTCCGGTTTAATTGGGTGTGGTTGTTTACGTTCTTCCAATATCTTGCTTCTTTTTAAAATGGCATAATCCCAAGCCGTTCGAAGCCTTATATTCCATTCAGTAATATTGTCTCTGCTGCCTTTACGTCTTTTAATTAAAAGACCTTCTGGAAGTTCGTTGGCATCAGTGAGATCTAAAACTTCTGATAATCGCATTCTGCATAAATATGCAATTTCCATAGCTGGCCAAACATACCAATAATTAGATTGTCGAGCTATCTCAAGCATAATTTCATAATCACGATCTTCTGCATAATGCTGTCTAGGCTTGATTGTTAGCTTTTTTACCCCAAGTGTAGGGTTAAATCTGATTTTTTCGTATTCATAGCTCCATGAAAAAACTCGTTTTATATACGCAAGTTCTTTATTAGCCCGGCTTTCCGATGACTCTCCCCTTGAATCTCGGTATTTACGAACTAATCCAACGGTCCATTTTGATACTGGTAAGTCGCCAAGTGTGTTTATCTTTGATATTTTCTTATTACATATTTGGAGGTGACAATCTAAATAATCACGTTGTGTTGAGGGAGCTAACTTGCGCCATATAGGTGTTTGCTGTAAGTCATGACTTAGTGTTGCGAACGTTATAACTATTTGGATATTATGGGATTCGTAAGCTTGCCATATTTCAGATAAGGTTGCCGTAGGCCCACACAGTCGTTTCGAGCGCCATAATCCTGTTTCTACATTTTTTGTTTTTAACATCCATTTTCCTGCACCGGATTTATTGAACCAAGAGCCGGTAGGTAGTTTTTTGGCATCTATGTGAGCTGGAATAACGGCTGATCTTCGAGGACCTTTAGTCATATTATTTAATCGATAAAATCGATTGCCTCTGGGGTCGCATTGAAATCTTGATTCTTTAATCCCATGGCGGCATTAACAGCATCAATTGTGGTAAATATTGTCCCACCCTGCCCATATAAAAATCTGATGCCATTCTTTTTCATGCAGCGCTCTATATCGCCTGGTCGATCATACCCAGTGATAGTTTTTAAGTGATCTAAGGTGATTAAGACTTCCATTTATTTACTCCACTTAGATGTTATGAGGTAAGCCTAAAGATTTAAGAAATCATCCTTATGTATTACTTTCGTCTTGAGATTTCTAATCGTTATTAGATGAAGCTTTGTATCTACGTGCTACAATTTATAAACTATTGTCAATAAATTACATTTATTTCCTAGCTAGTTCTGGCTATTTCTGTATTTTTGAAGGGTAAACGATCTATTGC
>CAMDOP010000342.1 GCA_945903675.1 Crenothrix polyspora | reverse complement strand
GCCTCTGGTACTGCTAAAGCGCTATGTTTAGCTTATGCTTCTGCTATCGGCGGTGGTCGTTCAGGTATTATTGAAACGACTTTCCGTGACGAATGTGAAACCGATTTATTTGGTGAACAAGCTGTTTTATGTGGCGGTGCAGTTGAGCTTGTAAAAATGGGTTTTGAAACCTTAGTTGAAGCGGGTTATGCACCAGAAATGGCCTATTTTGAATGCTTACATGAATTAAAATTAATTGTTGATTTAATGTTTGAAGGCGGCATAGCTAATATGAACTACTCCATTTCTAATAATGCAGAGTATGGCGAATATGTAACCGGCCCAAAAGTCATCAACGAAGAAAGTCGCTATGCAATGCGTGAAGCATTACAGAATATCCAAAACGGTGGATATGCTAAAAAGTTTATCCTTGAAGGTTTAACTAACTATCCAGAAATGACTGCAAGAAGACGATTGAATGCAGAGCATCCTATTGAGATAGTCGGTGCAAAATTGCGTAGCATGATGCCTTGGATTCAAGCTAATCAAATTGTTGATAAATCTAAAAACTAAGACTCATACAATTATTAACGTTAAGTTAATCACTTGTGGATAGTTAAGATAAATCTAATTAGATATTATTTTGTGTTCCGGAGAAAAGCCTACTGGATGTCAGTAGGCTTTTTTTTTAATAATATATTGTGATGCTATCTAAGCTTTAGTCGATTTATTTGGCTAAGTTTCTTTGGTTTTTTGTTTGATTTACTGGTCAATTAAATAATCGAACATGACCGCTTTCTGCTTTTATATGAATAAAGACAATGACGATAAGTGTATTGTCGATTAAAATGGACAAGTTTTATTTGGACTACCCTCAGTTATCTCCTAATTTCTAATTTTAATTAGCGTCTATGTGATTTTAATTTAATAAAATATTCCACAGAAAGTGGCGTGAGCAATAATCCCTTAGCTTACGGATAGGTTGTTTCAGAGGATAGTTCGGCACTATTTTGGTGCCGTTAAATTTTAGTAATCCCCCGCTAGAGGCGAGGATTTAAACTAGCAAGGAATCACGATGACAAAATACATATTCATTACTGGTGGTGTTGTTTCATCACTAGGGAAAGGCATTGCTGCATCGTCGCTTGCCGCTATACTTGAGGCTCGCGGCCTCAAAGTGACAATGACCAAACTGGATCCTTATATTAATCTTGATCCAGGTACTATGAGTCCTTTTCAGCATGGAGAAGTGTTTGTTACTGAAGATGGTGCAGAGACTGATCTTGACTTAGGTCATTATGAGCGTTTTTTAAAAACGACAATGGCCAAAAAGAATAATTTTACTGCAGGTCAAGTTTATGACAGTGTCTTGCGCAGAGAACGCAAAGGTGAGTATTTAGGGGCTACTGTCCAGGTAATTCCTCATATCACTGATGAAATAAAGCGTAGAGTTTATCTTAGCTCAGAAGGCATGGATGTTACCTTGATTGAGGTGGGTGGTACTGTTGGTGATATTGAATCATTGCCATTTTTGGAAGCTATCCGACAAATGCGTTTTGAGTTAGGTAGCGAAAGAGCGTTGTTTATTCATTTGACGTTAGTTCCCTATATTCGCTCTGCGGGTGAAATTAAAACTAAACCCACTCAGCACTCTGTAAAAGAATTGCGCTCTATTGGTATACAGCCCGATATTTTGATTTGTCGTTCAGAGCGTCCAATTCCAGTTGCTGAACGTCGTAAAATAGCTCTATTTACCAATGTCGAGGAAAAAGCCGTTATATCGGCAGTTGATGCGGACTCTATTTATCGCATACCTCTGATGCTGCATGAGCAAGGCTTGGATGATATTGTTGTTAATAAACTAAGGCTAGATGTGCCACCTGCAGATTTAACTGAATGGAAGTCGGTAGTTGAAGCATTAACCAGTCCTGCTAAAGAAGTCACTATTGCTATAGTGGGTAAATATGTTGATCATTCAGACGCTTATAAATCATTGAATGAAGCATTAATACATGCTGGTATTCATACTCGAACTAAAGTTCATATTAACTATATTGACTCAGAAATTATCGAAGATGAAGGCGTTGCAAGACTTAAAAATGTCGATGCGATTTTAGTGCCGGGTGGTTTTGGCGAGCGCGGTATCGAGGGAAAAATTGCAACGGCACGATTCGCTCGGGAAAATAAAATACCTTATCTAGGTATTTGTTTAGGGATGCAGGTCGCCGTCATTGAATTTGCACGCGATGTAGCTGGTTTGGAAGGTGCGCATAGCACCGAGTTTTTGCCTAATTCTCCACATCCAGTTATAGGCTTGATTACTGAATGGATGGCTGAAAGTGGTCAATTAGAAACGCGTGATGAAAATTCAGATTTAGGTGGCTCTATGCGTTTAGGTGCCCAGCAATGCCGATTGCATACTGATTCATTGGCTTTTTCAATGTACCAAAAAGATGTTATTACAGAAAGACATCGTCATCGCTATGAGTTTAATGGCCAATACATTGAAAAGCTGGAAAAAGCAGGAATGATTTTTTCAGGTAAGTCTATAGATGGGCGGTTGGTTGAAGTGATTGAATTAGCTGATCATCCTTGGTTTTTAGCGTGTCAGTTTCATCCTGAGTTTACTTCAACACCCCGTAAAGGCCATCCGTTGTTTTCTGGTTTTGTTGCTGCGGCAACGAAACATAAAAAAACAAATTAATCATTTTTGCTTTGATATGAAAAATATTGCGGCGAAGACTATACGATTTATGACTATTTAATTAAAAGAGAATCTTAATGAAATTATGTGGCTTTGAAGTTGGTTTAGATCAGCCGTTTTTCTTAATTGCTGGGCCTTGTGTTATTGAAAGCGAGCAATTAGCAATAGATACTGCCGGCTATCTTAAAGAATTAACAACAGCACTCAATATTCCGTTTATATACAAATCATCGTTTGATAAAGCTAATCGCTCATCTCATGAAAGTTTTAGAGGTTTGGGAGTAGAAAAGGGCTTAGAAATACTGCAAAAAGTTAAGCAACAAATCGGAGTCCCCGTTTTAACTGATGTGCATGAAGATACGCCTTTAGCAGAAGTTGCTAGCGTAGTTGATGTCATGCAAACACCGGCTTTTTTATGCAGACAAACCAATTTTATTCAACAGGTCGCCTCGCAAGGCATCCCTGTTAATATCAAAAAAGGCCAGTTTTTAGCGCCTTGGGATATGGTTCATGTGACAAATAAAGCTAAAGCGACCGGTAATCAACAAATTATGGTTTGTGAACGCGGTGTTTCTTTCGGATATAACAACCTAGTTTCCGATATGCGTTCGTTAGCCGCGATGCGAGATACTGATTGCCCAGTAGTATTTGATGCGACTCATTCAGTGCAATTGCCTGGTGGCCAAGGGACTAGTTCAGGTGGTCAGCGTGAATTTGTGCCCGTGTTAGCAAGAGCGGCTGTTGCTGTGGGAATTGCAGGTTTATTTATGGAAACGCATCCTAATCCTGCGGAAGCAAAAAGTGATGGCCCGAACTCTTGGCCATTGCACCGTATGCAAGAATTATTAGAAGTTTTATTAACCATCGACAGGGCTGTAAAAGCACAACCCCTGATAGAAACCACACTATAGGAAAAATAATGGCTGCAATTATAGATATTCGTGCAAGAGAAGTTTTAGATTCACGCGGCAACCCAACCTTGGAAGCCGATGTTGTTTTAGCTTCAGGTGTTGTTGGTAGTGCTATGGTGCCATCGGGCGCTTCAACGGGTGAGCGTGAAGCTATTGAATTACGTGATGGTGATAAATCACGTTACTTAGGTAAGGGCGTATTGAATGCTATTAACAATGTTAAAACTGAAATTCGCGATGTCGTTATTGGTTTAGATGTTAATGATCAAGAAGCTTTAGATAAAGCCATGATCGCATTAGATGGCACTGATACAAAAGCTCGTTTAGGTGCAAATGCCATATTGGCTGTTTCTATGGCGGCAGCGCATGCAGCCTCAAAAGA
>CAMDOP010000341.1 GCA_945903675.1 Crenothrix polyspora | reverse complement strand
GAACTGAATATGGCCGTTAATTTACCTATATTTTGCCAAGGTGAGCTTTGATCCAAGCGCTTTAAATGCGCTGGACTGGCAATCCAACATGCCGAGACATTCTGAATGCTATTGACTAAGGTTTCCGGATTAATATATGTATGGCTATGGAAACATCTACCTACTGATAGTGGCCATAAGACACGAAATAATAAACCGTAGATGTGTTGATGACTCACCGTTGCTAAAACTTCTGTATGAGCTAACTGGTCACCCCATAATTCTTGCAAATTGATAATTTCTAACTGTAGTTGGAACAGGCTCTTTTGAATCGGCTTAGGCTCTCCAGTAGATCCTGAAGTAAAAATCACCATTCGGATATCATGCCAGTTTAATGGTGATAATGGTAAAACACAGGGGTCACATGAAATTAACTTATAATCAAAAGATCTATCGATGGCCCAGTCACCAATTAATTGACATTGCTGTTGCTGAAGTTGATGTGCCGTACCTGGTCTGTTGTTACTGGGTAACCAGACTTCCTTTCCAGAGTGGAACAAAGCAAATAAAAGTACCGTAAAAGGATAGGCATCTTCTGTAAACAAGGCATATCGCTCAAACGGCTGCGTTTGTAACTGTTTAATCCAACCATTGACTGCTGAATAAAACTTATCCGCTTCATAGTAATGCCCTGCATGATAAGCAATTTTAGTTGTCGCCTGTCTTTTTGTAAGCATGCAATGTGACAAAGCAATAACTTCATCTGGCATGTTTTTGCGTTCTCATCCTGACAATATATTCACCAACCAATAAAAGGCCCATTATGAGATAAGCGATAAAGCCATTATATAAACTCCAAATTTCAAAACTACTCCATAATGCTGTGACTAAAGCAATACTGCCGTTAACAATAAAAAAAACACACCATATCTGTGTAACCCTGCGGGTATAAATGATACCTTCTGGCGGTAAATCAGGATGTTGAATTCTGGCCAATCGCTCTATTAAACTGGTGGGTGATCGTAAACTCCATGAAAAAACCAGCAACATCGTTGCATTAGCCACTGCAGGATAGAATCTTAACGTCAGTAACTCATTACTCCAAATTGCAAAACTGCTATATATCATCGCCATTAATAATAAAGGGCTACTCCAATGCTTTATTCTATAACTTAAACAAAGTCGGATACCCAATAAGACAAACAACATACTTGCTATTTTCCAAGGCTCTAAATATTGCGTACCAAAATAAACAGCAAACGGATAGAACAGGGTCAAAAAACCAATGGCGCTATTAATCAAATTTGACATATCACTATAATAGTCACCTAATACTCAAAACCTATATCGGTATAGGAAAACATAAAGGTATGTTATCAACTTTCATTAAGCATACTGTATACAGCCTCAATGACATCACCAATCGTTCGGGCCATTTTGAAATCTTCTGGTTTAACGGTTTTACCTGTTAATTCCTTAAGTCTGACGATCATATCGATTGCATCAATACTATCGAAATCAAGATCTTCATAAAGTCTGGCTTCTGGCGTAATAGCCTCTTCATCAAGTTCAAACATCTCAACCATGATAGTTTTAATAGCGATTAAAATTTCTTCACGATTGTTCATCTTTCTTTTAACCTCGAACTGATTGAATATAATCAGCTAATGTCGAAACTGAAGAAAAAATCCTTACGACATCTTCTTTATCCGAATCTATTTTTACATTATATTTTTTTCGTATAGCCAATCCCAATTCCAAGGCATCAATGGAATCAAGCCCTAAACCCTCATTAAATAAAGGTGCGTGACTGTCTATATCGTTAATACTGATATCTTCCAACGCCAACGCATCAATAATTAATTGTTTTAATTCATTTTCCATAATCTTTCTAGCAATCTCTCTTTTTCGTAAAATAATCCATTAAATACTGATTAAATCGTCGCACGGCAATCGATTTTTGTTGTATTTCGGTAAATTGATCTATTTCAATATCTTCTCCCACTTCCATTGTTAAATGAACTCGGTGTTCGGGAATTTGATACCACGGCTCTGCCTTTGTTAAGGTACTTGGATAACAAGTTATAGTTACCGGTGTAATAATTTTATTAACCTGCAACGCAATTGCAGCAGCTCCTCGATGAAATCGGTATGGAACTCCAGGCACCGAACGCGTTCCTTCAGGAAAAATAATCATAGCACCTCCACAATTCAAACACTCCACGCAGTCGGCTATTAGTTTTTCAGGGTCTCCGTTAGCAATATAGCCTGCATTTAATATAGGTCCTCGCATAAAAAGATTACGCCATAGACTTTCTTTTACAATGCAATTAGCTTGTTTTATTTGGCTAATTAAAAAAACAATGTCTATCAACGTCGGATGATTTGCAATAATTAGTTGTCCAGGGCGATTAAGCTTTTCCAACCCTTTTATTTCATAAGTCATAATGCCAAGTCTGTGCATCAAACCTATAAAAACATAAAAACTGTAATGAACAATCCGCTGCCCCCTATTTATTCTCTGATTTCTAGCACTAGGTAAAACAGACAAAACAGGAAAAATCAAACACCATAATATCAAACCACCGATACCAAAACATAAGAAACTGAATCCAGTAGCAAAAAGCCTCCAGATATAGCTTATCTTTTGAATTATTTTTTGTTCCATGTCCAACTATGTCCGCCATTACCTAAGCTCAGTAATCGCTCATCTGTAATAAGAAATTTTATAAAAGCCCGCAGTTGTAAAATATGTTCCCCATCAACGCGGGATTGATTACAACGGTGAATCTGCAAAGGCATACCATCGCCATTTAATGCAATTCTTAAGGCGAGTACACAAGGTAATGGAACACTAAGCTTGAAAGGCTCAACCGGATAAAAGTCAGGAATCGGTTCGTCATAGAATACCATCAATACTTCCTTTGCTCCTTCATGCAACATGCCTAAAGCATCTATAAATGCTGGAGCAATACCCTCTTGTCCAGAAGCAATTACCGTTATTTCCTGAGTATTACCATAAGCGATAGAGAACAGCCCCGCAATAGCGTTGTGGACTGACAAACTAAATGCTACCGGTGAAAGCTCATCTTCTGACTGAATTGCCTTTAGCATTGTTAATGATTTACATATTTCACCATGTGCAGAGCTAAATACTACCGGTAATGCTTCCCCCTTATTAACGCATTGATCAGCAACATTAAAAACAGCTCTTGCCATCGGGGTCAGCCGACGTAACAACATATTTGGAATACTCTCAGGCGCACCAACACTTGCATCAGTTATCAAGCTATCATCCAAAGACTCTATACCTGGAGCCCATGCACTCCACTTACTCAAGATAAAATACGAAGTCATCATTGCGGAATCTAGTAGGATATTTAAAATGACATGATGGGGTATTTACTGACGGAAAAAGGATCCTCAACGACTGATTGCATCACTCTTTTTATGCCTCTACCTAAAACTTGAACTGTATTACGTGACCCATGACCAATATCTGTCGCAACATTTTTTGCGACATTACCATTAGATTGACAGGCTTCTTTGAGTTCTGCACACGCAGATAATAAAATGAAGAAAACCATCATTGCAAAAAAAATATAACTGATTTAATCATGTTATCCTTAAATTTTATATAAACATTACCCATTAAAATCGCAACAGTTTATTCGGGTAGATCTGAACCCATAATTAACAACTAATAAATCTGCTTTTTAGATTTATCAACTTTATCCCTGTGTAATTCATATAAAATAGTTTGAAACCGCTTACAGAACCAAACTGTCAAAAATCCTTCACTCCAATCGGAATACATTGAATGCCTAAAGTAATCATTATAGGTGCAGGACCTTCAGGCACTATCGCAGCGACATTATTGCATAAGCGGGGCTATCAGGTCAGCATTCTGGAACGCCAGCAGTTTCCGCGCTTCAGCATCGGCGAAAGCCTGTTACCTCAATGTATGGAGTTTATTGAGGAGGCCGGCATGATGGATGCTATTGTTAATGCAGG
>CAMDOP010000340.1 GCA_945903675.1 Crenothrix polyspora | reverse complement strand
GATGGTTTCTTCCAAAAAGGCTTCGGAGTTATAACAAGGCATGATGATGGAGATAAGGGGATATCTTTGAGAGTTGTTCATGTTATTTAATATTAGTAAAGGGCTTTTTTCCAAGTATTTAAGCTATGCTAAGACAAATTTATATCGATAAAAATGAATTGTATTTGTTAGTAGAATTCGGATATCAATATGGGTAACGTAGCTGTTAATCATTGGATAAAGTGGTAGTTAAAAGGCTTTCGGAAAGTTATTTTTACCAAACTATAAGATTAGATTTCACATGAAATGTAATATGGCTAATAACCCTATCTTGGCAAAGAATGCGTGACGGCGATATTCGGCCACTAGGATATGTTATTTATAAGCTGTCGTTATGAAATTAAATACCGCATCTATATTTTGAATCAAAACCCATAGGTGAATGCTTAAGAATTTTTTGTTCATCTTCAGATAAAGCTTTTTGTAGCCTAAGTTTTCCAAGACAAATGCCTGATTTTTTAAACTGTGCTCCATTATTCATAAAAGCTAAAGGAATCAGTAACAATGCAAGAACTAAAGCTACTTTCCTATAACGAGTTAGAGTTGTTAAGCTTGCGAATATAATGATTAGCGGTAAAAAATGCAATGAGTACAAAAATGTTTCATTACCATATATCAAGTGCAAAATAACCTGGCTGACTAGAATTATCACTAGAGCCAAGCGAAAGCTCGGGTCAATATGTGCAATAAAAAAACTTCGGACACCTAGGCATAAAAGCAAAATCCAGGGAATAAGTGCAATTGCTCCCCAAACGCTGCCGGATCCAAGTGCAGCTCCTTGAAATGATAAAATCACTCCACCACCACGTAGCAATAAGGCAGGTGCTATCATGCTGTGCGCAAAAATTGCTTTCATTGAATTTAGTACGCCTCCAGCTGCGGCCGTTAACATAAAACGACTTTCATTCGGAATTAATTGATGAGCATAAGGGAACATTGCAGACTGGATAAGCCAAAGGCAGAGAACAACCGTCAAAGCTAAAACTGAGGTGAATATAAACTTTCTAAATGGGAGCTTTATATAAGTAACAGTTATACCGGCCATCCAATTCGTAATCGTAATACTCAAAGTAAAAATATTTAATGGTATATACCAGATCCAGTTAATTTTTCTAAAACGGGTAAAAGCAATAAAAACTAAAGAAACTAAGATAGATATTGAACCCATGGCAAATGTTTCCGGAACTGCAAACCAGAAAATAGATGAAGAGCTGGAGGCGGCAAGTATGGAAAAAACAGTTGCGTCAAACTTTTTACAATCTATTAGTCTCATAGTACTGTATAGGCATACGATCCACAACGCTGCCGATATTGCAATAATCAACCGTAAAGCTCTAGGCGGACCAATTCCTAATATCGATGTCATAGCTTGCATCGTCTGATATGCAATTATTGAAAATAATGGGTGTGTGGAAGACCTATCATGGCCATCGCTTAAACGATCCGTCATAAGTAAATAAATTCGATCTATATCTGCATCAAACCACCGGTCACTAACCCAAACGAGCGTGTTTTGCATTTGATCATTCAGCCAGCCAGAAATTAGATAGCTGCCAATTGCCATGCAAAGAGCAAGAATGGCAATTATGGCAATATCTTTACTTATTGATTTATATTTCATATAAGTTTGTTCAATAAAATAGTTTTAAATGGGATGCCAAATAGCCGAACACGATTGTATTATTGATTCAGGAATTCGCTACCAGCCATACACCCTCACAAATTAAAAGTATGCCAAGTACACGAAGTGCAGTAACGCTTTCTCCCATAGCCATGCCTACCAGAACAGTCAAGCCAAAGCCAAGTCCAACCAAGGGATAGGCTTTACTTACATCCCAGGTTGATAATACTTTAAGCCATACCACGGCACCTAGGCCGTAAAGTGTAAAACCTCCCAAAATGAATGCATTGGTTAGTACAATCCAGGGCAGGCGTAATGTTAAAGGTTGTGCAAAAGCCTGTTTGATTTCTATACTCGACATGCCGGCTTTCAGTAAAAACTGAGCAGCAACAGAAAGAATAATACTAATAATGGCAACAAAGACGATATGCATGCTTTATTCCAAGGCGAAAAAGTGAGCGGCGAGAGTTGCCATAATCATCGCAATAATCGTAATGCGGCTACCGAAATCGCGAACTGCAAACACAAGTGGATCGTCATGCATTTCGCCACGTGATGTTTTAATCCACAACCGCGCCAGCCAATAAATCAATCCAATCGCTACCAGCCACAAAACTTGCGGGCTAGCGTAGCGTAATTGGGTTTCGGCTGCGCTGATGAATAATCCGAATACAACGACTGCGGATAATGCCGAACCAACGCCCAAAGGCCAAAGTACGACGAGATCTGAATTGCGATAATCACGGCCATGAGTGGTATCTTTACCACTTTGCTGTAAAGATACCAGTTCTGAACAACGTTTTACCAAAGCGAGGCTGAAAAAAATAAATACTGAAAAAGCCAGTAGCCAAGAACTGGTCGGTACTTCAACTGCTACTGAACCAGCAATGATTCGCAAGGTATAAAGCAATGAAAGTACAATTACATCAATCAATACATAGGTTTTAAGTGTCCATGTATAGGTTATCGTGACCAGCAGATAAAATAGCAACATCCAGAAAAAATTCAGCGATACATTTGCTGCAAGCAATAACCCTAATGCCAATAATCCTGCTGCTAACGCGACTCCTTTTATAATGGGTATTTGAGCACTGGCAAATGGGCGATACTTCTTTCGGGGATGGGAGCGATCGCTTTCCAGATCCCATAAGTCGTTACCCATATAGGTTGCAGACGCTGTTAAGGAAAAGGCAAAAAAAGCCAAAGTAATAGCCAGTAATTTGTCGATTTCTTGAAATGAAAAGGCTGTTAACAAAGGAATGAATAACAGCAGATTTTTAAACCATTGATGCACACGCAAAGCCCGCAACCAAAGTCTAATGCCAGTATTTGCTGCCAGAAACTCTCGCTCGATAGAAGTGTTTTTGCGCACGGTGTTACTGACATTACTAGATGTATTAACCAGAATTGCTGCCTGCGCAGCTTGCCAAATAGGCAAGTCTGCTTTGTTATCGCCCGCATAGACAAATTTTGAACCGACTCTTTGCTGGATCGCTGTCAATTTGACTATGCCTTTAAGATTATGATTTTCACTGCTGGCAAGCACAATATCGAATAAATCAAGATGCGCTGCAACGGCCTTTGCAATCTTATTGTTTGCAGCTGTGGCAAGAATAAGTTGTCTGCCGTTTTGTTTTTCGCTTTGCAAATAGTTGAGAAAGTTTGTGTGGTAAGGCAAATTTGTAATGGGTAGCGTAGATCGATTCGCTATGCTTGCCTTAAAACTACCACGTCCTTTAAGCAGCCAGAATGGTAGCTTAAACAAATCCATGGGGTGTTGTTTGCCAAGCTGTATTATGGATTCGACCAAAGTATCTGTGAGCGTCAGTGTTCCGTCCAAATCAACGACTAGAGGAGTGGTTGATGTCTCGGTCATTTTGTTTCCCAGTTAGTGGCTTGAAGTATAGCCTGGCCAATTAGCTGCATAAGCCACCAACCAAATGACTACTGTTGATTATTAAGTTTTCTTATCACGGATAGTTGGCAATATTACTGGCCATTAACGAGTGCTGTAACTAGGTTGTCGAAAACTTCACGTACTTGTTTCAGTGTGCTGAGGCTTAAATTCAATGTAATATTTCCCATCAACACAAGAATTGACTTGTTTTCAACTATAGCTTGCGAATGACATTCTGCCAAGTTCCAGGCACACAAATACAATTTTGACGGATAATTCTGAAAATTACCTATTGGGAGATTAATATTCTCTATATTTTAATATCATTTTGCCAGTCGTAATGAAATATGGCTTATTAAGGAAAACAACTTGAGTGTTATTTTCTCCAATGCCCACTCTAAGTATTATCTTGGAAGCAAGTGGGGACAAGATGTTCAA
>CAMDOP010000339.1 GCA_945903675.1 Crenothrix polyspora | reverse complement strand
TACTAGTCTCACAACCTGCAAAAGATTCCTCCAAAGAATTTTATGAAAAAGGAAAATACACTTGGGATGAAGAAAAGCATATTGTAATTTTATCGCCACGCAACGATAGCGGCATAAAACAATATTTTATTAAGGACGAAGGAACACTAATTCAACTTAAAAGCGATGGTTCACCTGTAAAAACTGAGCAGGCAAATAGCTAAACCTTACATAGAAGCGATACGACAAAAACACGTGAAGTACACATACACTAATTTTTACCTTACTAACTATAAATAAACAGCTCTTAAAAAACTATAAACTTTTATTTATATTGGTACCAAATCCAGCACAAACCCAAACCGGACTCCTTTCGTAGATCGTCCACCATCATTTGGACATAGTTAATAGCTAAAACAAAGAACTGCAGTGGCTATAGACCATCATTGCCACTGCTTTGAACAACATCTAAATTATCCAAACTATAATAAGAAATTTATTTAGAGTTTGACGATTTTAGTGTTTATCTATATCATTGCAAAGTTATGTTAGATAGATTGCCTGAATATATAGACCCTGTACACTTAGCTGACAAGCGTGGTACTTTAAAAGGTCAAATACCCATATCAAATCTGGATCGCTTAGCTGATTTTCTCGCTGACGACAAAGGAGCGGTATCTATCGACCTTTTTTTTAATAGAGAAGGTCGTCTGCCAATAGTCGAGGGAGACATAACAGCTAATTTGGAACTTATTTGCCAAAACTGCTTAGCAGTTGTTATTTGGCCTATAAATTCCCACATAAAACTGGGCATGGTTAAGACGATAGATCAAGCTAATAGATTACCAGAAGAGTACGAACCTTTAATGGTTCTTGAAGAAAGAATTCTTCTTAAGAATATCATTGAAGATGAACTCTTGCTTATGCTACCACCTTATCCAAAGCATGATAATAACTGTCTTATTCCTCAGACCAGCCATATTGGCACTGATATATTATTGACTGAAGAACAGTCATCCCCCAAAAACCCTTTTGCAATTTTAGCTACACTTAAAAAAACTGGAGAACACTAATGGCCGTACAGAAAAGTAAAGTATCGCGTTCAAGACGCGGTCAACGTCGCTCACATGACGCATTAACAAGCAAAGCATTATCACAAGATCCTATTACTGGTGAAATGCACTTACGTCACCACGTAACTCCTGAAGGTTATTTTAAAGGCCGCTTAATCGTCGCTAAAGCATTTAACGACGAAGATTAAAACCCTTCATCTTTGGAATGAGGCATCGCCGAACTACTATGGCTCGGCTTATCTGAATATGTACGGAGTTAGTCATTAGCGTGAGTTTTACAATTTCAATAGATGCAATGGGCGGTGATTTTGGCCCTCAAGTCACTATTCCTGCGTCACTGGATTGCTTAAAAAGCAATCCAGATTTAAAGCTAATTTTAGTAGGTGATGAAGTCATTATTAAACAAATATTGCTTCAACAACCAAAGCACTATCAAGATCGACTGAGCATTCATCACGCCTCTCAATGCGTTGCTATGGATGAATCTCCCTCTAAAGCCTTAAGAAATAAAAAAGACTCTTCAATGCGCGTCGCTATCAATCTTGTTCGTGATGGTCATGCTGATGCTTGCGTAAGCGCTGGCAATACCGGCGCTTTAATGGCAACGGCTAGGTTTGTTTTAAAAATGATGCCTGGTATTGATAGACCCGCCATTATCTCCACACTACCCTCTACCCTAGGGCACACTCATGTACTCGATTTAGGAGCCAATGTTGATTGCACAGCAGAGCACCTGTTTCAATTCGCCATCATGGGCAATGAACTAGTAAAAGCGGTAGAAGGCTTAGAAAACCCTAAGGTAGGCCTATTAAATATAGGAGAAGAAGACATGAAAGGTAATGAGCAAGTGAAATCTGCCGCAAAATTACTAGAAAATTCAGCACTGAACTATATTGGCTATGTAGAAGGCAACTCTTTAAATGCTGGTAATATTAAAGTAGACCTGATTGTTACCGATGGCTTTGTTGGCAATGTCGCGCTTAAGTCTATTGAAGGTGCTGCAAAAATGATTGGCGATACTCTGAAAGAAGCTTTCAACAAAAACTTATTAACCAAACTTATCGCCTTAATCGCCTACCCTGTACTTAAATCTCTTAAGAAACGCATAGATCCTCGCCTTTACAATGGCGCTAGTTTTTTAGGCCTACAAGGCTTAGTCATTAAAAGTCATGGCGGCGCAGATAGACTTGCCTTTAGAACAGCCATTCAACTCGCTGAAGTTGAAGTTAAAAAAGATGTTATCAAAAAAATTAGCGAGCAAGTCGAAAAAGTTCTAGCACTAAGAGAGACCGCATGACCCGTTATTCAAAAGTAATTGGCACCGGCGCCTACTTACCTTCAACCATTCGCACCAACGAACAAATATCTGAAACTGTTGACACGTCGGATAGCTGGATTTACGAACGCACAGGCATTAAAAGCCGTCGAATTGCAGGGCCGAATGAATCTGCGGCCAGCATGGCTGAAATTGCAGCCAGATTAGCACTTGAAGCAGCTAACTGTGATGCTAACAGTATCGATTTAATCATCGTAGCCACCGGCACGCCTGATCGCGTTTACCCGAGTACAGGCTGCTTATTGCAGCAACGCTTGAACATTAAAAACTGCGTGGCTTTTGACATTCAAGCCGCTTGCTCTGGCTCTATTTTTGCATTAAGTATTGCCGACCAATATATTAAATCAGGGGCCGCCCAAACAGTTTTAATTGTCGGCACTGAAATTTGTTCGCGCATAGTTGATTGGAATGACAGAGGTACTTGTATATTATTTGGCGATGGTGCCGGCGCAGTATTACTAACCGCTTCGAATGAAGCGGGTATTTTATCCACTCATATTCATTCTGATGGTGAATATGAAGATCTACTCTATTGCCCAAACCCACAAGTTGCAACTGAACTTAATAAACACGAGACTGGCGTTATTAACATGCGCGGTAACGAAGTTTTCAAAATGGCCGTTAATACACTAGGCAAAATTGTAGATGAAACCTTAGAAGCTAATAACATGGATAAGTCTGCTATAGATTGGTTGGTCCCACATCAAGCCAATATTCGTATTATCATGGCGACTGCAAAAAAATTAAAAATGTCTATGGATCAAGTGGTTGTTACGCTTGAGCATCAAGGCAACACCTCATCTGCTTCAGTACTTATCGCATTTAACGAGGCCGTTAGAGATGGCCGCATACAACGCGGACAAGTCGTATTACTTGAAGCCTTTGGCGCAGGGTTTACCTGGGGCTCTGCATTACTTAAATACTAACTACGACGTATTCAATAATGAACCAAAATACATACAATCTAGCTTTTGTTTTTCCAGGTCAAGGTTCTCAATCGATAGGTATGCTATCTGATCTAGCGAATGAGTATACGGAAATAAAACAAACCTTCGAACGCGCCTCTGATGCCCTAGGGCAAGACCTATGGTCTATCGTTACACAAGGCCCAGAAGCCGACCTTAATCAAACACAAATTTCTCAACCTGCCATGCTTGCCGCAGGTGTCGCAGTTTGGGAACTATGGAGAAAACTAAGTCCTATTCGCCCTGAATGGATGGCTGGACATAGCCTTGGTGAATATACCGCATTAGTCTGCGCGGGCATCTTAGGATTTGAAGACGCTATCAAACTAGTTTCAATAAGAGGCCAACTCATGCAGGAAGCCGTTCCTACGGGAATCGGCGCTATGGCAGCTATATTGGGACTTGAAGATCACCAAGTAGTGACTATATGCCATCAGGTCGAAAATAATGACGTGGTTTCTGCTGTCAACTTTAATTCGCCAGGACAAGTCGTTATTGCTGGGAATATCGCCGCTGTTGAAAGAGCGATGAAAGCAGCAAAGGATGCTGGCGCTAAACGCGCGCTTTTATTACCCGTTAGCGTACCCTCACATTGTGCATTGATGGCATCAGCAGCCGAAGAACTCGACAGTCATCTACAAGCTATTG
>CAMDOP010000338.1 GCA_945903675.1 Crenothrix polyspora | reverse complement strand
AATTGCCACCGTACATTAGGTGGCTATCTTTTATCAGGTTTCAAAGGACTGGCCAAAGAAACCGAATGCAGATTTATTAAGTTCTTCCGTGCGTTTTTCTTAAAAAAATAACTAAACAAAAGCACATAAAGCAATGGCTTCGACCAGCTTCAATTCGCTGGACAACATAACTACCATCACCGAATAAGCCCCCGGCTTTGTGCAAACAATGCCCAACCCTCAATTTTTAACGCCATGTCCTTTATTGTATAGCGTGTTTCCATAGCCATCTGTTTGGTAGATGTTGTTATTCTTGATGAGATATTGCGGTTTTTGATGTTGTGTATTTCCGTAAGAATCTCGTTCAACAATTTGTCCATTGTGTTGCACAACCCAACTGGGTTTATTGTGCAGTAGGTTGCCGTAGGAATCCGATTGATAAATTATTTGTTCATTGGCTATTGCCGAGTTCGACATTAGGCAGAGTAAGACCATAGCTTTAATGAAGTGAGCGGTTGTCATGTTATTTCCTCTTATTTTGATGATGTGATTTCTTTACGGTATTTAAAATTATGAAAGCTTTTTCCCGATAAAAAACCATGCCAAAGCACAGATGCTGACGGCCACGACCAGCTTGAGTGCGCCCGAAAGTATGACGACCGTCACTGAATAAGCGCCCAGTTTTGTGAAAACGATGCCCAACCCTATCAATAAAATGAATGCCCAGAACATGATGTCTCTCCCAATCTTTAAAATTTAAGTTCGGAGTTATCTTGCACAATGGGAATGACAGGTCATGTCGTTTCGCTGAGGGGGTACGATTTATTTTTTGAATGGTTGAATTTGTAATGCTGCTTCACTGAACGACATCACCTGTCATAGTGACAACGCATAATCCTTGTACAGTTCTTTTTAAGAGGTTTAATCCAATGAAAATAAAATCATTATTGCTGTTGAGTACACTGTTGACGTCATCCGCTTGTTTTTCCGTTGAGAAAATAATACCGACCGATGCGTACGGGAATAGACAGTGGAATCAAACGCATTATCGTACCGAGGGAAATAAAATCATTCCCACAGACGCTTTCGGTAATCGACAATGGAAGCAGCCCAATTATCGAGTAGAGGGCAATAAGATGATTCCTACAGATTCTTACGGCAATCGTTTATGGAAACAGGAGCAGTACACGATAAAAAAATAAGTTTGATAAATGACACAAATAGCCAGTTAAGTTCTGTCGGTGGTCGACATAGTTTTACTTTTAAAAAGGAATAAGTTAGATGGTTTCTTCAAGATATGCCTATAATGCAGACGTATATATTTATTTCAATTTGTATGGTTTTTTAAGAGCCTAACTTAAGGAGTTTATGGCTGGATTGAAATGGCGTAAGTCGATGAGTATTGGCCCTGTTCGGGCAAATGATTCAAGCAGTGGTGTCGATTAATCTGGTCTTTGTCATCTGGGTTCAAATGCCCAAGGCCGCTTATAGTTCAGTGTCGGCATTCCAGGTGCAGGGTTGTATTACACAACGAATATTAATGATGTGCGGAAGCTACCGCAATAATTTCTTTTTATCAGAACTTCTTTAGATGCTGAAGTTCTTGTCTTTAAATTAATATTATTCCTATGAAAACATCAAATAAAATGACTATCGCTTTATCTTTAGGCAGTTTCATCCCTTTGATGGGATGGATAAATACCTATTCTGGTTCATGTATAAGCTTAATATTTCCATTTATTAGTGTGTGTGTTATTTGTGTAGGTGTAATGGAGTTATCAGTAAAAAAAAGAGAATGCCTGGCACGATCTTATTTTGTTGAGGGTACTTTTCTTTATCGGTTTTTTAATAGCCGTCAATTGGTTTTTATTAAATCCCTTTTTCTATCAATTTTATTAGGTATGTCTCTTGCGTTATCTTTAATAACTTGGGACTCTGGAATAATGTATCTGCTATTCGGGGATATTTTTCTTCTTTCTTGGATTTACTCTAAAACTCTTTCTACTTTAACGGGGACTATTAAAGAAAACGTTAAATTTGTTATTGCAAAGGATCTTGCCGTATCGATTAATTCATTTTTTTTACTTATTTTATTATTGCTTATTCAGTTTAATACACCCATACCTGAATATGTGGATGCGTCGCTTCAAACAACGTTAACTTCCGCTTTAACGGTTTTTTCATCTGAATGCGCAGTCACCAATTTTCTATTAATGCTTAATGCGCAAAAAGATGCTTTTAGTTGGTGGACTATGCTGAATATAGACAGTCATATTCATGATCAAAAGTTAAGGTATATCACTTGGTTGGCTTTCTTGTTGACTAATGGGTTAGCGACTTATGCTTTTAGCCGTTATACCCTACAGTTACTCGATTTGGTAAGAGTGTTTGGAGATAAAAATGCCCAACAATGACTCAATATCTAACAAAAATTTTTGGTGGGGATTTTGGGGGGCAATAGTTTTTTTGCTGATAATCTATCTTAGTGCAGTTAAGGAAGCTAATAAAATATCACTATCAGATGATGGTAAGCGTGTTGTTTTAGCCAATGAAATAGTAGAAGTTTGGAAAAATAATCTGCCGAGTATTTTCGGCACTATCGGTGAGGAGTTTGGTGGTAAAGCAAAGGCAGAAATTGAGACATTTATTGATGAAAAAATTGATGCGGTGTTCGATCCGTTATACGGGCAAATTCCAAAGTTTGCTGAGTTCCATTATTCTGTAATGGGTGAGTATACCGAAATAGTTGCTGCATTGAGTGGTGCAATGGGTAATCGAGTACAAGATATTCTGTTTAAAGAAGTTGGGTTTGAAAATAACTTACGAAATGAACTTGCAGAGATTACTCAGTTCTCAAAGGACAAAATATCAGGGGCTGGGAAAAGAGTTAACGACGACATTCAAAATAAAATAGAGCTTGGCAATGATGATATGAATTTATTGACTAGAACGCTAGAGTTGACTTCTCAGGACGTAGAAAATCGTTTCAGTAGTTTGGAATACAGCACCATTAGAGGTGCTGGTGTAATTGCAGGACTTACGGCAACTGGTTCGGTTTTAGCCAAAACAATGGGTAAAAAATTGGCTACAAAGGTTGCCGGTAAAGTGGCTGTAAAAACTGCTGCTAAGGCGGGCGGTGTCTTGGGTGGAGCAGGAGTCGGTGCCGCTGTTTGTGCTCCTGGAGGTCCAATTGCCTCTGCATTTTGTGGTTTTTTTGGGGGTGTTGCTGTTTGGCTCGCTGTTGATAAATTTATCGTAGAGATAGATGAGCATTTTAATCGAGATGATTTCGAGAAAGATTTACGCGACATGGTCGACGAACAAAAACAGGAAATTAAGAACGGTTTGAAGGCCTCTTATTCGGCTGTAATTGCAATTATGATGGAAGAACAAAAAAATAAACTCAATTCAGTGACACCGAAAGAGTTAATTTCTAATTAAATATAAATCAATTAGATTGTATGAGTCTTTTGAAAATTCAATAATTAATTTTTCTGTTATCAACTTGAGACTAATCAAACATGAATGTTAATTATGAGCTTATTGGCTGGTGCCTTATTGCAGCGAGTGTTTTGATTTCCTTGTGGAGAAGAAAAAAGTCATTTGATAATCCACGCTATTCCACTTACTGGAAGCATTTAACTGCAAAAACAATGGATGGTTTTTGTAGTTTCTTGTCTTTAAGTCTATTAGTCGGTGGAGTGTTGCTGGTGGCAACCGAGCATAAGGATTCCTGGGGTGCTTTTATTTTATTGCCCGTGTATGGCTTTATGCTATTTCTTCTTATCGGTAACTAATTTTTATTCAAAAATAATTGGTTCACATTTAAACCTGTCGGTTTAACGCTGAACACATATTGATTGTTCAACCGTTTGTTATGTCGAGTTAAACGACATCACCTGTCATTTAGTAAAAGCATAATAATTGATAAACCTAATATGTAAGGATTGAAGTATGGCGAATAATCATCATGACACACTGGTTTACCGCTTGGCGCAGATGTTGGTTAAGTTGAACCAAGG
>CAMDOP010000337.1 GCA_945903675.1 Crenothrix polyspora | reverse complement strand
AGTTACCTAACTTAAAATCAAGAATGACTAGCTAATGCTTCTTGTTGTTTTTCTAGTAATTGCTTAATACCTAAGCCCGCTAATTCAAGCATCGCGTCCAGCTCTTCTTTTCTAAAAGCATGGCCTTCAGCAGTACCTTGTACTTCAATAAAAGCGGCTGCATCATTCATGACCACATTCATGTCCGTTTCGGCGTTACTATCTTCGGCATAATCCAAATCTAGCACAGGAACACCGTTATAAATACCCACAGAGACAGAGGCCACTTGACCATGCAAAGGATTCGTTTTAATTTGTTTACGCTTAAGCATTTTATCAATGGCCAAGGTTAACGCTACAAAGCCACCAGTAATAGCTGCTGTACGTGTACCACCGTCAGCTTGCAGCACATCACAATCGATAGTAATCGAATGCTCACCTAGTGCTTTTAAATCAACCGCCGCTCTTAAGGATCTACCGATTAAACGCTGAATTTCTAAGGTACGTCCACCTTGTTTGCCATGAGAGGCCTCACGGTTCATACGGCTATGCGTTGAGCGTGGCAACATGCCATATTCTGCAGTCACCCAACCTTCACCTTTACCTTTAAGAAAACGAGGAACGCTTTTGTCGACACTGGCCGTACAGAGTACGCGAGTATCGCCAAATTCGACCAATACAGAGCCTTCCGCGTGCTTGGTATAACCGCAGGTAAATTTTATCTCTCTGAGTTGATCAGGTGCTCGTCCGCTCGGTCTCATGATGTGGTCCGCTAAAATGAAAACCACACAGTATACCTTAATTAACCGTACACGAATTCATAAATCAGTGAAAAGATGCAAGACCCGCCTTACAAGGTTAGAATGACGGCTTTTATACAAATACTTTCGCGGACTTAGGTGAATAATGATTAGAAGCATGACTGCTTATGCCGGCAATGAAGTCAGCATTGGCGATATAACCCTAAATTGTGAATTACGCTCGGTTAATCACCGCTACTGTGACATCACTTTAAAACTTCCTGATCATCTGCGTTTTATAGAAACCGATTTAAGAACCCTATTGGCGACAAAGATTAATCGCGGTAAAGTCGAATGCGCCATCAGTTATAAAAAGCAGGCTAAAAATGGACAATCTTTTAACGTTAATCTTGAAGCTGTTGCGGCCTTACTAGCAGCGACCGATCAAATTGAACAACAAATGCAGGCGTCGCTATCCTTTTCTGCCTTGGACATACTAGCTTTTCCTAATATTACCCAAGAACCCAGCATCGATAAATTAATATTGAATGAAGAAGTGACCCAACTGGTTAAAACAACCCTACAGAAATTTTTAGAGGTTAGAGAACGAGAAGGCGCTCAACTTAAAGTATTAATAGCAGAACGTTGCATTAAAATACAAGGCTACTCGGTATTAGCCGCTAAGCGTATGCCTGACGTTTTATTACTAATACGCAATAAATTAAAAGACAAAATTGACGAACTGCAAGTACAACCGGATTTCGATCGATTAGAACAAGAGCTAGTTTTTGTAGCGCAAAAGTTAGACATCACCGAAGAACTCGATCGCTTAGATACCCATATCATCGAAGTTTTGCGTGTGCTTCAAGAAAAAGAACCCGTAGGCAGGCGTTTAGATTTCTTAATGCAAGAACTTAACCGCGAAGCTAATACCTTAAGTTCTAAATCTACCGATAAAGAAATGACCGCCATTGCTATTGAGCTTAAAGTTTTGATAGAACAGATGAGAGAGCAGATTCAGAATATAGAGTGATGGGCTAAGCCAAGTAGATTGGGCTAACGGCTCTATCGTTAACCCAATATTTCCAGATGAATGTGTTGGGTTACGAAAAGACGCAACCCAACCCAACGCAACTAATAGGCAAAACATGACCAAATATAGTGTACATCAACAACCAGTAGAAACCTTGCTTACTTGGATAAAATCAGGAGATATAGCTATTCCTGAAATACAAAGACCTTTTGTTTGGAAGGCTGCGCGTGTAAGAGATTTAATTGACTCTTTATATCAAGGTTATCCAGTTGGATATATCATTACTTGGAGAAACCCTGATGTAAAATTGAAAAATGGTAAGTTATCTATTGGACAAAAAATATTAATAGATGGACAGCAACGTGTTACTGCACTCACTGCTGCTATCGTTGGTCAAAGGGTACTTAATAATAACTATAAAGAAATATATATTCGCATTTCCTTTAATCCACTCACTGAAAAATTTGATGTATTGAATAAAGCATACGAAAACAGCCCAGAATGGATTAACAGTATAAATCCAATTATTAATGATGAAATTACTATTAGTAAAGCACTTAAAGAGTATATGAAATTCAATCCTGGAGCTAATGAGGATTTGGTTGAAGAGCGCATTGAAAAACTAAAAAGAATTAAAAATAAACAAGTTGGCATTATTGAATTAGATCAATCTTTAGACATTGATACCGTTACAGAAATATTCATTCGGATAAATCAAAAAGGGGTTGTGCTAAGCAATGCAGATTTCGTAATGTCAAAAATTGCATCCGATGAACAGTATGGTGGCAATACATTGAGAAAATTAGTCGATTATTTCTGCCGATTAATAGTAGATAAAGACTTCGATAAACATATTATCGATAATGATAGTTTGTTTTGTAATACCGATTATTATAAAGCCATCAAATGGATGACTAAGTCGACTGATGATTTGTATGTGCCAAACTATATTGATTTTTTAAGAGTTGCATTCACTTATAAATTTAGTCGTGGAAAGTTTAGTGATTTAGTCGCTCTACTGTCAGGTAGAAACTTTGAAACAAGAAGTTATGAAGATGAAATAAAAGAACGCAGCTATAAAATGCTTTCAGATGGTTTTTTAGATTTTGTAAATCAAACTAATTATCAACGTTTTTTAATGTGTGTTAGCTCTGCAGGATTGATAAGTAATAAGTTAATTTCTTCTAAAAACAGCCTAAATTTTTCATATGCACTTTATTTGAAATTACGTGAAGCTAATTTTCCAGATGCTAGGATTCAATTTTTTGTAAAAAAATGGTTGGTAATGTCCTTGCTTATTGGAAGATATTCGGGATCAGCAGATTCAACTATTGATGAAGATATTAAACAAATAAATGACAAAGGTATTGAGGTTTACCTTAAACAAATGGAGCAAACAGAGTTGAGTGAAGGTTTTTGGAGTTTTAGATTAGTTAGCGATTTAGAAACCTCAAGCATAAATAATAATGCATATAATATATACCTAGCGGCTCAATGTAATGGAAATGCAACTGCCTTTCTTGCCAAAAGCATGAAAATACATTCTTTAATAGAACAAAGAGGCGATATCCATCATATATTCCCCAAAAAATATCTCACTAAAAATAATTTTTCCCAAAAGTTATATAATCAAGTAGCTAATTTTGTTTATACCGAACAATCTACCAATATTAAAATTGGTATGCTTGCGCCAAAAGAATATATGTCGAAAGTAAAAGATCAAATAACTCAAAATAAACTCGATATCTGCACTATAGATTCACTAGATGGATTAAACGAAAATCTTATGATTAATGATATTCCATTAAATATAATGGAAGTAGACCATAGCAATTATGAAGATTTTTTAAAAGAAAGAAGGATTTTGATGGCTAATAAAATAAAAAATTATTATGAGGACTTGTAATCCATAAGATGGGTAGCAAGTAGCCTCGATGGAACGCAGTGGAATCGAGGAAAACGGAGTGTTGTAAATCCTCGATTCCACCATACTACATCGAGGCTACGGATTTGTTAGGTTGCAACTGTCGTCAAATTTAAATCGTTGAGTGTGAATTTAACCAATCTTTTAATACATCATTCATACGAGTCTGCCAACCTGCTCCTGTTGCTCTAAATGCGGTTAAAATATCTTTATCTAAACGGATAGCAACTTGCTCTTTATTGGCAACACCTGCTGGACGACCCACTCTTCTTTTTTCTATTTCTTGTCGCATCAAAATAGAAGCATCAGGAGAATCCTCATCTTCTTCAGGCTC
>CAMDOP010000336.1 GCA_945903675.1 Crenothrix polyspora | reverse complement strand
AGCATGTGCCAGCCAAGGCGGATGGACACCAACCGTCGATTCTTATAACGATCCTAATGCCTATCGCATTAACCAGGATATGACCGAGTGTAAACAACTTGCAAGCCAAGCCTCGGGTGGCACAGCCAAAGGAACCGTTATCGGCGCAGGCGCGGCGGCGGGCGGTTTTGGCGGTGCGGCTAAGCAAGGCTTTAGCGCAGAAGATAAATTCAAAGGGGCTTATAGCAACTGCATGAGCGGTCGCGGCCATAACGTGCTCAGGTCATAATGTGTTGAAATTAGTATCCAGTCGTGTTGCCGGAAAAAACACGAAGGCGTGTATCACCCCGGCTTTTTTGGCTCTTCTGTTATCCCTTTACGCCAGCTTGCCGGGCGCTGCGGAAATCCTGGAAGGCCATGTGGTCGCGGTTCATGATGGTGATACGGTAACGCTGTTAATAGCAGGCAATCAACAAGTCAAAATCAGGCTGGCTCAAGTGGATGCGCCGGAGACCAGCGGCCAGGCTTTCGGTCAACGATCCCAGCAATCCTTATCCGACATAGTTTTCAACAAAAACGTCCGGGTAGAGAAGGACACTATTGACAAATATGGCCGCACGGTCGGCACGATCTTTGTGGATGGTCTTGATGCCAATCGAGAACAGGTTAAGCGCGGCATGGCCTGGGCTTACCGGAAATACCTACACGATCAATCCTTGTTGGAGGTGGAAGATGAAGCACGTCGAGCCAAAATAGGGCTATGGTCTGACCCAAACCCAATGCCGCCCTGGGAATACCGGCATGGCGGAAAGAACGGAAGTGTTACAAATCAAGTCGCACAAAAAGCAGAACCAATCAGTACGCCGGTAAATTCTTCATGTGGCAGCAAACGCTATTGTAAAGAAATGACTTCATGCGAGGAAGCCAGGTTCTATTTAACTCAATGCGGTTTGTCGCATTTAGATAAAGACAGTGATAGTATTCCTTGTGAAAAACTTTGCGGCCATGGTAGATAAATGCTTTAACCCTAGGAAAAGGGGTTTGAAGCGCAACGCACACGAAAAGTAACGCTAGCATCTAAAGTAAGATGATATTTTTGAAGTAAAATTGCGAACTACGAACTTCCGGTTACGGCCAACTGCTGACGCAAGTGTTTCCCGATAGCTGACGTTGATTTTTATGCAGTGTGACGGGCGACTCACGGCCATTACCGGTCCGACGGTTACGATCAATCAACGTCTGCAATATGAGCAATTGCTGCCGTTCGGCTATTGCCAGTGATTGACATCCACATCCTCATATCCATGCCAGACTTTAGTTCAATCTACTGATAAGTTGCGATTGGCATTGAACTGTTCCGATTTCCTATCCCCGCCTCTGGCTTTTGGCTCAACTCGTCTACCCAGCTGTTCTTGAATACGCTGCTTAAACCGGTCATTACCTAACACCCAGGCTTTATTGGTTGCCTCCCTGATTTCGGCAATACTGTTTTCAGAAAGCTGCTGCTTGAATAATTCGCGATAGGCGGCCTGACGTGCTTCATTTGACTCACCCAAGCGCAGGTATTCCGGATGGGGCACAACCAAATCACTGGACTGTCCCAGAGCATTGTAATGATAACTTGACCAGGGATACTCAGCCGGATCGATGACCATGCCTGCCCGCACTGGATTCAGTTCTATGTAGCGCATACACGTTAATAGATAAGCTTCAGAATCAATGAGTGTCCCTTTGTAGCGGCCCTCCCAGAGTGTGCCGGTGCGCTGGTAGCAATAGTTGTAGTATTGCACATAGTAACGCCCCAGCATTTGCATGGCTTTACCCAGGCTTTGTTCGAGGTGTGGGGTAATGAGCAGATGCACATGGTTGGTCATGAGCACATACGCATGAACAGAGCATCCATGCTTGTCACAAGCCGATTTCAACTTTTCAAGATAGAAACTGTAATCAGCATCGGCGCAGAAGGTTTCTGAGCGATTATTACCCCGAAGAATCACATGTTGTGGTTGATCGGGGATCACAAATCTAGATAAACGTGCCATTGCCTGCTCTCTCGTCATAAAAAAGCATTGTACAACGGTGAAAACCTTAAATCAATCGAGTCTGACCCCATTGATTGCATTGATTGACCCTTGATTTTTGTGGCGATGAGCGTGAATATAAGGCGAAGATTGTCTAAACCAATTAACGAAATGAGTGTGTTGTGTCATAACCGCCCACTATCATTTTGTTTTAAAGCCTCAATTAAAGGCACTAAGACACTGGCTACTAGACCACCTGCCAGCCCGTTGTTATAAAGATTTAAACCACCGTGCATTAAACCGATATTGATATTCATCACCACACTAATATGCAAAAAACCCGCTAATAAGCCAAAGCAAAAACCAAACTGACCCGCAATAGGGGCTAAACAAGTGCTAAATAAAATCGCTAACACAATGGTCGGATTATTTAATTCCCAATGACCAAAAAAGGTAGCTATTATGCAGCCTAACATAATAGGGGTGATATTTTTAATATGCTTACCAAAACAACCAAAACCCATTATCGTCAATATACCGCCTAAGGTAGGACCATTCAATGGCGCGTTTAATAAAAATAAAACCACAAGCAAGGAAAACATCCCCAATAGCCCCATATTAAGATATGCGGTTGCGGCATATTTATCATAATAATCACTGACCAAACAGCCTGAACTATTCATAATACGCCGCATATTGGCATAATTATTTTCGCCACAATATAAACCAATAACAATTAAATAGGAAAAGATAAGGATACTTAGGAAAATCAATGGCATATTATTGTCATTGCTCCAAGTAACCGTTGGCAATGTGGCAAAATTAAAATTTTTTAATGCCGCCAGAAATATACAACCCACAACTCCCGCCGCAAAGCCGACATTATACAGATTATAGCCGCCATGTATTTTCATGGCATTGGCGGAAATAGGCGGCATAATAAAGCCAACTAAAACCCCTAGTATATTTGCCATAATAAAACTGTATGGTTGTGTCACTTGTGGTGCAAATGCCAATTGACTCACTAACGGGGATAATGCTGTCGATAATAAAGTCACCAAAGCAAATTTTTTGAAGGGTTGTTTTTGGTATTTGGCGTATAAATAACCACCCAATATAATTGACCAGATATTGAATATGTTTTTACCAAAAAAAGAAAAAGCCGCCAGTAACCACAATGCCATGATTATCGCGCCGTTTAATGGAATAGCAAGACGCTTAAGTAATAGGATATTAATTAAAACAACCAAGGCAGTATTGACCAAAGTCGCGCCCGTTCCGCCGATAACAATATAATCAGCCAATACTATATCGGTGGTAGAAATAATTTTAATTAAACCATGATAGATAGTTGCAGGTGTGTCAATAGTGAACGCATAAAAAAACACGCCGCAGAAAGTGATAACTAAAACATTGTAAGGTGACTGCAAAGAATTTTTTAAATTCATAGAAATAAAGCAAACAGAGAATACCGTATTGCTCACAGATGATGTGACAGGGATAACCAGCACTGAAGCAGTGCTGGGTTTAAAGAGTAAATTATTTAGGCATTAACATCATCGCTAATGCGTCTTCAGCCGTGCGTAAGCCGACTAAATTACCTTCGCGTTGAAAAGTCGCAACCGTTTTTAAGGCGTTTAAAAATTGAGCTTCTTGTTCCATGACACCGACAGGTTCAGTACAGGCTTTTTTGGTGACACCAATATCTGTTATTTTAATAGCCTTAGCCGTAACGCTGTAACTCCCATCGTAATCATTACAGCCTGCTGAGCCGTTTACTTTACCGTCTGCACCAAAACGCATGGTAATAGTTGAACCTGTTAGCAAACCGACTACCGCTTGTCTGCCGTTATTGATGTTATTTACTTTCCATTCCGTCTCCGCTAAACCTTCGCGTTGCTTGGTGAAAACAGCCAACACCCTGCCTTTCTTATCGAGTAATGATAATTGCTGATCTTCCAGTTTAAAACCAGTCGTGGCTAACAAGGCTTTGGTATAAGCCGATGCCTGTTGCATGAAAGCGTCT
>CAMDOP010000335.1 GCA_945903675.1 Crenothrix polyspora | reverse complement strand
AAAACCAGTGTTTATAGAAAATAGGCAATCACGTAACTAGAAAACAAGAGCAAGATAACACCCACAATAAGTAGCCAAAAAATAACATGTTTTACTTTTCTCATAATGCATAGCCTCCGCAATAGTTAAAAAATTTTCTCAGGCAAAGTATAGTTAACTAGAATGACAACTGTCTGTAGGTATTTACACGTATTGTCAGCCATTAAATGCCAGTTTATTATTGAACTTATAAAGATTCTTTCGATCATCACTATTTAGGCTAAACATGTATCCACTACAAAAAGCCATATTTGTCGGCTTACCATTATTAGTTTTTTGTTTTCTTAATACTGGGCTAGCACTTGCTGAAATAAAGAAAGATAGGACTTTTACCCTAGCTTCACCAGACTTTAATCACCAAAGTGAAATCCCTCGACTATATACTTGTGATGGCGATAACATTTCACCAGAATTACATTGGAGTGGTCTTCCTCCCTTAACTAAAAGTCTGACGTTGATAGTCGATGATCCGGATGCACCAGATCCTGCCAAACCAAAAATAATCTGGGCACACTGGTTGCTTTATAACATTTCGCCACACAACACTGAGTTATCGCGGGGCATTACTGCCGGCAATTTACCTGTTGGAACTCTACAAGGAAAGAATGACTGGAAAAAAATAGGCTATAGAGGGCCATGTCCTCCCATTGGCAAACACCGTTATTTTTTTAAGCTGTATGCACTGGATATTGAACTGCCAAATCTTCAATCCCCCAATAAAGCACAGCTTGAAAATGCAATTGCAGGTCATGTTATTGGGCAGACAGCGCTTATTGGAACTTTCAAGCGGCACTAGCTAATATTCAAGTCCAAATTATTAGAAATATAAACCCTAAAGCTTTTTTACACTAATTTACAATTTTATTATGCGTGCTTCACTATTCCTGCCCAGAATCATCGCCATCCCTATTATGCTGATTATTGCGGTAGCGTCCGTAATACTGTTCTCAGTGTTCTTTGCAATATTACTGATCCCAGTAACACTAATTGGCTTTAAAATCTGGCGAGCATTTACGTTAGCACAGAAAAAACAAGATGGGGCTATTATTGAAGCTCAGTACTCAGTGATAGAAAAGAGCGAGGCAGATATATAAAATCTGCTTTTAACTGTCAATGCATCCAACAGGTAAACTAATGCTATATGGAAACTTATTAATTACAATAGGAATTCTTTTAGTTTTGCTCGGGCTAACGATTAATTATGCACCATCACTAATAAATTGGTTGGGTAAATTACCGGGAGATCTCCTCCTTGAGGATAACAATAAGTCGCTATTTATCCCCATCACTTCTTCAATTGTAATTAGCATCATCTTAACGATTATCGCCAATCTTCTCTTACGTAAATAGCAAATGCTTTTCTCAATAAGGTAAGCAATAGCATTAAAAAGTGTAATACCGATCAGATGTTCTAAACATGCACTTACTGAAAGTCATGGAAACAATCGATAGTAAAAAGAAGTTCATTAGCCCCTGATGCCAGCAACTATTTTTAGAAAGGGTGCAATGACTACATGATGCTTGACCTTGCCAAGGTGCTAGTGTTGTATTTAAATAATAGATGCTCTAAATTAAATACACCACGAGAAAAAGTCTTAAATTATCAATTTCAATTCAATTCTTTGATAGAATGTAAGGGATAAATTGGCGTGTATGTTTTGTAGACTCGCTGATACAGTATTTCCCCATTAAGGCAGGCTATGATCAAAAATTATTATCGTGTTTTAGGGCTAGCTGATAATGCTGAAGATGTTGTGATTCGTGCCACATTCAAGTTACTAGCCCATCGCCATCATCCCGACAAGTGTCTTGAAAATCCGAACATAGCTAATCAACGAATGGCTCAAATCAATGAGTCTTATAACACACTCTCTGATGCATCATTAAAAGCCGTTTACGATAACAAAAGGGGATCTTATACAGCAAATTCGGATTTTTATCGAACTCTGGGGGTATTAGACAATGTTGATACATTAATGATTCATGCTGCTTACAAAGCATTAGCCAAAAAATACCAACAGTTACCGAATCTGCCGTTAAGTGCAGAAAGATTAATTGAAATCCATCAAGCTCACCAGACTCTAACGGATCCTACCAGACGAAAAGCCTACGACATGCAACAAAGGGCTTCTTATTATCTTTTTAGATCAAATCAAGGCTCAAACCTCAGTTTATGGAAAATCTATCTGCTCTATAATGTGATTTTCTATGTTTTTGTCGGCTTAATCTATCTACTAATTTGATTCATTGAAATAGATTTAAGGTGCAACGACTGCCAAGCCATACCAAAATTAGGACACGCAACACAATCAGGTGGTTGATGACCCTTTGTTACAGATAGATAGGTTATTAAAAGCGTTTAGTCAGCAAAAATATCAGGCCATTGTTTGGCGTCAATAGCGCTATCAAACCAACGCACAATATCAACCACAGGAGCATTCGCAGCTTTAAATAACCTGATAATTTCCGCTAACTAATTTATTTTACCGTAACAATTTCATCCAAATGAGGCAAAGCCGTCATAAAAATTGGCACAGCCTTAGAAATCTCATTGGCAGCGGCCAACACAGAATCTTGACTTAAATGCGCATAACGTTCGGTGGTTTTAATTTGAGTATGACCCAAAATGCGTTGCACCTCGTAAATACTGCGACCATTATTAACCAAAAAACTGGCGAAAGTATGGCTTAGATCATGGATACGCACATCAGCCAAACCCACTGCTTTTCTCACCTTATTCCAAGAAGAAAAAAAACTGACCAATGGTTTACCTGTTTTGGGATTTGCAAACGTCCAAGGACAATCATCAACGCGAGGTATAGTCGACAACAACAAGCGCACACCGTCAGAAATGGGGACATGTCGCGCTTTACCTGACTTACTAATGGGAATACGCCAAACGCTGGTTATTAAATTAAAATCTTGCCACTGTGCTTGCAGCACCTCATTCTTTCTGGCACCGGTTAAAATCAACATCGGCACAATATATTGCAACATCGGACTTTCTGATTTTTTTAACTCGCTAATTAATTGATGGGCTTCATCACTCGTTAAAAACCGTTCTTTTTTATTATTTTCCTCCAACAGTGGAATACCGGCTGTCGGATTTTTTAAAATGCCATCCGTTTCCCAGCGAATACTCAAATTATAAATATACCGTAATAAAATAATCACCCGATTAACACTTCCCGGCTTATGCGTCAAAAGATGCTGATTAATAAAAGAAATAATATCTTTTTTGGCCAGTTCATCCATATAAAAACTACCAAAATTAGGCATTATATGGTTTTTAATCAAACTTTTATCCGTTGCCCAAGAACGCTTATAAGTCTGCACATAAGGTAAATAACTCTCGTTGATAAACACGGCCAGGGTCGGTACAGCTTTTAACGCTCTTTTTTTGGCAAAAGGATCTTCACCCATAGCAATAACATTCCGATACTTATCTGCTAATTGCCTAGCCTGAAGCAAGGATACGTCGCGCTCATCGGCCAACTTAAATTGTCTTATTTTACCTCGGCTATCGGTATAACGAAGGTAATAGGTTTTATTACCGGAACTACGGACTTCCAACAATAAGCCTTTGCAAAAAGTATCAAATAAATCATATTTCGCTTTTTCTATAGGGCATTTTGTTCCTTTAACCAAAGGAATAGTCAATGAAATTCTTGGCATTAAAATTATATCTCTTCAAAATGATTTATATTAATTACAAATAAACTCATAAAAACATCAAAATAAACATTGCCACTTATCTTATCTGCTAGCTAATTAATCACCCAAAACATTGGTGTTTGACTTACCTACAAAGTAGGTTACAATCACTAGAATTTTGTTATAAATGCCCTATAGTGCCTATTTTTAGTGGCTGATAGCCTTAAGGGTATGTGTATTTACAAAGTGTACCGCCGTTAAAATTCGAGGTTGTCGAAACGTCGTCAAGTCATTGCGGGCTATCCGAAATAGGACGGATCGGGACAGCCGGAGACGTTAAAATGATTCACGTTAGTTTTACTGATT
>CAMDOP010000334.1 GCA_945903675.1 Crenothrix polyspora | reverse complement strand
GTTGCGTGATGAGGAAATGGGAGAGGGAAATACTGAAATAATAATAAAAGGATTGGATGATCTTGATGCTGGGCTGATAACTGATGCGCAAATGGATGATATTGTTTATGATCTTTACTTCAAAGTTTTTCCATCCGATAAGTAAATTGTTGGTTACACCCCTCCCCAAACCAATTAAGTGTTCTTACGTAACGGCATTCATTTTGATTTCATTGGAAGTTTCTAATCCTGTTGGCAGTCCTGCATTAATAGGCAACTTGCTTGATAAAAAATCTAATCTGTTTTATGCATGTGTTAATTTTGGTTGCAGTTAGTTGTAGTAAAGGTGCTCATTTGAATGCTTATACAGTTAACACTCTGGTTGTCGTAGGTCTGTTTTGAATATTTATTCATTAATTGTAGCTGCTTCATAAAGTGCTTTTTTAAGTATCCATTCTTTTTGTTCTTTCGTAGAAGTGATCTTTTCTTCTTTCAGATAAGCATCAATTTGATCCATAAGTCGCTCATTAGTTGCTACTCCTGTTCCATCAAAAAACGAATTCATATAGTATTTTTCTAGTTTGAAAGCTAGTATGTTTGCTTTATCAGTGGTTAATTCTTTTTTAAAAATTCCAAACATTACTTGTTCCTCATATTTTTGAGATAAAATTTTTATGTTCTCTAGGCTTTGTTTTACTCTGGACTCTGGTTTTATATGAGACTTTGCGTATAGTGAACCATTGAACATTTTTTTAAATCTACTTTTAGGATTCATTTCATCATCGAGTTTCAATCGCATCTCATAAAGCGACTTCAAGAATCGGTATTCTATGTGATCCCCAGACAAGAATATTGAATCAGCTGCCTGTAATAATTGATCAAAATATGTATCATCATTTTGATAAATATCAGATTGATCCTTTGCTGTTTGTAATATTAAATCCGTGTGATTTTTATCTGTTTGTACCATTCCAATCAAAAATCCTAATACATAAAGATCAAATGATTCTTGGCCCATATATTTAGTTTTCAAAAAGAACCCCCCGTACATATCCTAATTAATTGAAATTAACGCCATAGATTTGTGCATATTTATCCCATTGTGAAGCTTAAACTCAAAAGGTTAGCCTGTATAAAATACCAACCTTTTATGATTACAATTGTTATCAGTTAATAAGCTTAGTTTTCAAGCTTGGGAAGTCTGACTTTATATCTTTAACTACATTGAGTAGCATCTTTTTTTAGCATTTCTGGGTATTCAAAGTCAGAATTAAGGCTGTATATGAAACTAATATGACTTTCTTCTTCATGATATTCTTTTTCCCACAGAACTTTATTGTGCTTCCCATGTCCCAGATTAAATAAATAGCTTCTAATTAACAGCTTTTAGACCTAAATTGCCTCATTGATATTTGCTTCAAACAAGCCGCTAGCATTTGATAAACACCGAATATTGTATTTCAGCTCCAGATTAAAGCTGCTTTTAGCTGTAAATGAAGAGATAACCGTTGTATTTCCATTTGAATGTTCTGTAACAGCTAAATCCATGAATCTTGAGAAATCTACTGTACTTGGATGAGTTGCATTATTTTTTGCATATTCTTCACACATTTGTATGGCTGTGTTTTTGTCTAAGTGTTTTACAGCAGATAGGCTTTGACCTTTTTCAATTTCGGATTTTGTAAAGAATGCATTAAATGTATTAGCCCCTTCGCCACAGGTTACATAGAAAACAGGATCTTTGGCAGTGCCCTTACTTGATGAAAGATATGCAGATGATGGGTCGATTTTTGTACAATTAGAATTTTCTTTATGGACTTTGTTAACACCTGCAATAATGATCTTTTTGTACGGTGTTGTTTTTTTGTCCCAGACAAAATCTGCATCGTTAAATTCTTCTTGGCCTGCAGCGTTCTTTATTTGGCCTCGTAAAGCTTTACTAGGAACCCATCCTATATGTGAATCTTTTAACCAATCGGGGTCTGTAACAGCAATCTTAGACCAGCCTGCTTCATTGCATTCTTCTCTCACTGTTGTTGAATTATCTATAGTCAGGTATTGCCGTGAACCTAGCATAGCAGTTGCTTTCTTGTTTACCAGTTTTTTTCGACTACTTCCTGGTGCCGACATTAAATTAATACCTGAGCCATTCACTTTATATATTTGACTTGTCTTTTGGCTTTGTGGCCCACATGTCTGCACGCCTGAAAATGCTGTTCCACTTGAAATAAAAAACACACATACAAGCGAAGCCAATCTTAAACTCTTGAAATTCATACTACTCTCTTTTGTAATGATTTTTATGATCTAATATAATTTTAAATTCATTCTTGTAGCGGAAGCTAGCACATCCTAAAATTAAGACAAGGCCTATCAGACAAATCATCTAAGCAAGAACCTAAGTGCTCGATCAGGTTAGTGGAAAAATCCGCTTCAAGCATTACATCATTCGCACCGAACGGACTTACACGGACTGGATAAACCCTGTTTACTTGGTCTTCAACTCAGACATTTATAGGCGGTGCGCTAATGCAATGCTGGATCAGATTTTAATATTCAAATGACTTTACCATACAGTCACAAATTTATTGCATTAAAACCATATTAAAAAAATGCAATGAGTGGTTCTGATATTAATATTCAATAGTCAACCTTCATCACAACCAATAGGAAGTTGCCAAGAAGCATTCAACTTCTCATGCTTGGCATAATCTGCAACAGGAATCTTCTCCCCAATAGCAGTTTCTATATCATCAACGGATACTAAGTATCGGTCTAATCGGCTACTAGTAGCATCCTGAGAATTAGGTACTATCCATGCAATAGCTTGTTCATCTTGACCAGTACCACGAACAATCACTTTCCAGAACGCATCAGGAGTTCTTACACCATGACTTTTAATAAAATAATCATTAACTTCATTGTTACCCCAAATTACACCCCCAATTACCAATAACTCAGCAATGTCACGATAACATTCGGCAATCTTCTCAGTTTGTAACCATGCTCCACGATTCATATTAGCGGCTTGTGGCAGAATATTTGTCATATAGTTGGTTTGTCTAATAGATACTTTAGAGTTATCCATATGATTAGCGGGAACTTGATGCCCCCTATCGTATTTCAAACCATATGCTTTAGATGAATATTGTTGGCATTCCTTCGGAACCTTAGGGTCTAGAGAAAACTTGTCATAACGCTTAAAGCTTCCATTATCGTGTTGAGCGACATATTGGTATCTAACTGCTCCACGCTTAGAACAATCCCAACCATACAGTGAATCCAGAATAATCTAACTTCAGAATACTATCAGATATTTTGGTTATTTCATTATTGGCTTGGGTTGCCGCTATAGATTCAATAGGAATAACTTTCTGCTGAGATTTGTCATTAACATAACTAGAGCAATCTTTATTAGATTTACTAACGCTACCATCATTACAGACAAATGTATTGCCTTCGCAATGCGATATGCCACCTTTTTTACCCGAACAAGGTTTACCTCCAGAGAATGCTGCTAAAGGTAACAATAATAGAATTATTAAAATGAATTTATTCATGCGGCAATAACTTTCCGGTTACCTATAGTGTTATGAACTGGCTGTCATTGTTCTATCCAGGTTTATTTAAAATAGTAGCCTTAGTGACTTTAATGGGGAAATTGTAGTTGAATGATGGATTTTTTACTGAACATGTTAATTTGAATCACGTTGAACCTACTACAAGCTCTGCTCAAGGAACTGTATAACATTTAGAAAACACCAAAAAGTAATAACACATAGTAATTATTAGGTTTTTTTAACTCCTAGAGTGATCTTGCCGCATACAGAGCAAGTTAGCTAATATCTAATCAAATAAAACCTTATTTATAGTTTTTAAAAAATTCACTTTTGAAGCATTGGAATAACCGCAGAGGCTGGGTAGGCGTAGAATGAATTATTAATACCATCAACTGGGCATGAGATAATGCACAAATCTAGAAGTAAGTCTAAAACTAAATAGGCACCTTGAAATCTTGGTTCAACATTTGTGACTCCTTTTTGATGATCATTTTCACACACAACGCTCATTGTATTACCGTCTCTATGAATATTTGTAGCTTGGAA
>CAMDOP010000333.1 GCA_945903675.1 Crenothrix polyspora | reverse complement strand
GAGGGTGTCCCATATTTTGTGTAAGTGACGGTTAATTACTGCGAAGGCATCTATCTTCAAATTGAATAGTAAACCTATTTAATGAAGGTTTCCAATCCACAAATGGCTGTGCTCACCCACTCATTAGATATTTATAAACCCCTTTAATATCGTTATATGAGACTCCCTCTTATATCTTACGTAATACTTCATTTGTGACAATGCCGCTTCCTTGGCTCTCTGACTACCATAATCTAGGCTAATTCGTTCTAAAATAACACGATATTGCATTAGGCTACCGCTTCGATTGAAACATGTTCCTATATTTAACATGCAGTTAAGCCAAGACATTGTCATTCTTGCCGAAGTCTCATTCATTCCCTTTGGAACAAATTTACGGTTTCCTTCTTTAAATGCGTCATAACATTCTAAAATCATTTTTTCAGTAATCATAAAACTCATAAGGGTTAAGCGAAAAACTGGATGAGCAGAAATCTAAAAGAACGTAATAACACGTCTTTCTATACGAAATGAATCAAATTGGCTTTTGAGTGCCATTTCCTTCTTAGTATTAACCGACTCATCAACGTACATGTACAGCTTTAATATTCCCTTGTCAGAATGTTGCTGGGCATGGTGTTCATATTCTGCATGTGTAAAGAGCCATACGCTATCAGTTGAAAGATCTGTTACTGCAACAAGTTCTGCAGGGGATGAATCTCGAAGATTCCATGCAAGAGACAATTTACCGTTACCTCCGCCACCTGGCGAAGGCTGTTCTTGAGTCTTAACCTGAATTGTAAATGAACGGCTGTTTTTTGGTGAATAGGCTACAAGATCAACACCTGAGTCTGTAGTCATAGCGGCTGAGTCAATGCCAAGTTTTAGTAGCTTATACTGAACCAACAGTTCGCCTGAAGCTCCAATTTGTCGAGATGATATTTTCATAGCTAATAAATAATATTTAGATGGTTTAACTTACACTAGCATTCTTGCATGACTTTGGAGCGCTTAACAGTGAAAAATGATAGAGGTGCTAATTATGCATTATTGAAATATATCACTTATAATTTACGATATTTTCAATATCTGGCTTGATAATTAATTGCTGTTCAATGAATTTAATTGAACGATATTGATTAGGTAGCAAGTTTTTGTTCAATTAAATCCCATCGCTCTCGATAAATACTAATATCCCACCCACTGAAAGATTTAGATGGTGGTAGGTGGACAGTTCTCATGGCAGTTGCATTATGTTCTTGCCCTTTTTTACCGGGTGTTTTAAGCCAGAGATAATGGGCCTCGAAAACATTTTTTGCCATTTCTCTTGCGGGAATTATGAAGTATTCAAAACTGGAATTACTATCTGGTTTGGGTATACCCCCAAGCACCCAGAAAAAATTTTCACCGTATTCTTTCTCAGCTTTTAATCCAACGCTACAAGTTGAATTGCCTGGTACGAATGTTTTTACCTGAATATGAACAAATCTAGTTCCTTCGAGATTACTACAAAGTATGTCGGTGTTTGGACTATTTCCCAGCGTAACCACAGCAGAGTAACCTCTTCGGCAAAGTTCACCAGCGATAAAGAATTGACTTGCATTTCCTCTTGTACTTTTATCCATTAAATTTTAATGTTTTATGTTTATAGGACTACCATCTCTGGAAATTCTAACATCAATGCGCTAAGTCATCTGCTCCTTTAATTCGAGCATTCGACTGCAGATCCATGAGTGTTCTAATCGCTTGGTCTAATGATTTAGGATCAAGACTACCAATGCCTGTATCAATGAGCTTGATGCTATCTAGGTAAGGAATAAGATTAAGTATTATGCCGGCTAATCAACGTAGCAAAATATCCTTCACCGTCACGGAAAAGCTTGGCATTAAAATACGACGCCGAATGCAAATTTCTAATTTCGGCTTTCTCACTAGATTTTGGGTATTCTAATAAGTTGACGGGTGTTTGAAACATTACTGTCAATCCATAGCCGTTATCAATAACCCGGTTTAAATTATTTACAGCGTCCTTATACCCAAGTTGTAGAGTGTTTTCATTACTAGGATTTGTTTCCCATGAATCATGCAATATCAAATATCGCCTTTCATTTGTTCGCTCGAAATATTCTCTGTCAAGGTAGCAATCCCATGGAAAAAACATGACTTGTTGAGTTAGATCATTAACTGCAGACCAGCTCCACATAACATTTGTAAATGTGAAGCCTAGTCTGGTCATAACCGCTAATCTGCTCATAAATTACCTCTTTGTTTGTCCATCTAACAATATCATATTTGTTTGGTATGCATTGTTTCTTTCTTGGCGTATTTGCTCTTGTGCATTTATATTGGCTTGATAATCTGCTTGTTTTTGTTCCCACGCTGTAGCTCGCTGTTGGTTTAATTGCTGTTGCATAATAACTGTCTGATTAGACATTTCATTTGCGAAATCATCACAGGCTTGGCTTGTTGAAACAAAAGCCGTGAACAATAGTAAAGCAGTTAAAGTTTTCATAGTTAATCCTAAAGTTTTGTTGTTTTTTGACTTAACATACCGTGCCCGCTTTCTAATTGAGCTTGGTGTACTCTTTGGTTATCAGACGATATCATTGATGACTTATGTATTCTCTGTTAGCCTTACGACAAATCGTGACCTATTAAATTCACTGAAAATGTAATTCTAAGGAGCACAACATGGCAGATCCGTTATTACGTCAATGGGAAATGTTGAAACTGATCCCTCGTGAGCACAAAACGACCGTTAAGGAATTACAAGGTAAACTGGAAGGTCTGTTGCCCATCATCGAAACAGGAAATGAATCATTCAGCTTTAAGCAAAGCAGTGCAACGGCTAAAGAACGTATAAAATCTATAGAATCGTCCTTAAGGGCATCACTTATATTAGAAAATATAGGAAATGATACCGATGAATAAAAATGAAAAAAAGTAATTTTAAAATCACAGTTCAATAAAAAAGGGGGCTAAAACCTACTTGGTCTTGTTGGCTATTCGAATGCTGTAGAGTAAGCTATACAGAAATTAGCCCTAGTCAATTTTCAATCGGTGCCAACACTCAGTCCGCTGAACTTTGCGTTAGGCTCAACAATCTATAACCATGATGAAAATATTATTGTTCGTTATTGCCACACTGACCTGTGCTTACTCTTATGCGGCGACTGAATATTTATCAGTTGCTACTCCTGTGGCAATAACAGCAGACAATGCCAAAGGTTCACATCTTAGTGGTCAATCAATAATGTTAGTAGCAATGGTCAAATCTAAGCGATTTTCTGAGGCAGAAGAATTCGCAAAACAGTTGCGTAAATCCTATGAAGTTGGATTCAATAACAAATTAAAACATTATTCATTTCAATCGAAAGCTGAATACGATGAGTTTAAAAGAACTTCATCCGAACAGTTTGAATGGATCGATTGGGGTTACAAAGAATGCCTCCAGATGCAGGCATTTATTAAATCCGAGAAAAAGGATTTTTTGGGATCCCTTGAAATCCTTTTTGAGATTGAAAAGCTCGCGCCCGTGTCAGCACAGACATTGGGAGAAATAGGATATGTGCTGAACCAATTGGGCAAATTTAATGAGGCATTATCCTTGTATCAAAAAGCCCACGATTTATCTATCAAGTACACCTCACAACGTCCGTTTCAGGCTTCTGCACTTAGGGGCATTGGGTTTTCCCTTATTGAATTGGAGCGGCTTGATGAAGCAGAGAGGGTATTCAAAGAATCTCTCGAATTAGAGCCGATGAGTCGTGTTGCTTCAAATGAACTTAAATACATCCAAAGCTTGCGTAATTGAAATCAGAACAATTATTCCCCAAAAGGGGCGACTTCCGGCAGTCCTTGTGAATATAATTTTGTTGTTTTTAAGTGCCGAAACTTTGGAATCTCTAAATCTAAAACCTAACAAGTCAGTCAAAGGTAGGCGCCCCGCCCGTTGGCGGTATTGAAGTTTGGTTTTTATCAAGGTTCGGCGGCTTCGCTAAAGCTCAGTGAGCAGCGTGCCACTTACCGTAACGTTAGGCGCTTATTTCTGCGCACAGGAGAAAAACAAGCATGACCGAAATTGAGCTAAATAATCTTTTAGGAAAAATTGGTAAA
>CAMDOP010000332.1 GCA_945903675.1 Crenothrix polyspora | reverse complement strand
TGACCAGTAATTTTCAAACTCATTAATGACATTATCATTGGGCTTTAAAGACGGTAAGTTTTCAGCAACAAACTTCTCAATCAATTCACGCTTACTACGAAGTTGAACTTCTCCCGCTACTAAATCAATAATTTCTTTTTGGCGTTTCTTCTTTTCTTCGGGATCAAGGTTGTTGAGATTAACCAATAGATTAAGGATATAAGCCACATTGATTTGATCACGATGAATAAATTCTAACTCAAAATCAATATCTTCAAGTATAGAAACATCATCAGTTTCCCTTTGTTTCTTGACTCAGACATTAGGAGTTATAGGTATTAGGTCGTTTCCCCATGATACCAAATAACAGCATTATAAGTATGCTTGTATATCTAAGGTGAAAATAATAAAGGAGGACGGCTTGAAAAATCGTTGATGGATTTTCTTACATTTTGGTTAATAAATAAATAATAAACGAAAACTGATCTGTATCGTTATTTTATGACAGAATAACAACTGCCATTGTTTATATAAGGGACTTACTTTGTTGAATGCCGTTCAAAAACCACTTGAAAACAGCTATTGGATCATCCCTGGAAAGTTACTTGCCGGGGAATATCCAAGAACCCCAGAATACATCTCTTCAAGGTCACGCATCGAAACCATGTTTCGTGCCGGAATTACACGCTTCATTGATCTGACAACCAAGCATGATAATTTATCAGGCTATGAAGACCTGCTTAACAAGGTTTCGGGTGGCGAAGCAAAAAGATTAGCCTTTCCGATTCCGGACATATCTATCCCTGCAGACCCAATCCAAATGATCGCAATTTTGGATGCTATCGATACAGCATTGTGTGAAGGTCATGGCGTCTACATTCATTGCTGGGGCGGTGTTGGTAGAACGGGGACCGTAATTGGTTGTTGGCTAAAGCGACATCTTGACGGCAAAATTTGCCAGTCATATCCTGTTGCAAGTAAGTCGCTGGATGACCTTTGGAAAGAATGCCCAAAATCACTTAAGAAAATCCGCTCACCTGAAACCAAAGAACAACAGACCTATGTTGAAAATTGGCAAGAACCCAAACAAAGTGATCTGTCACAAGACCATCGGTTTTGGACATTTTTACCGGTGGTTAACCGTGAAGATGCCGGTGAAGATTTTATTGCTGCAAATAATGCTATTGCCGATGCAGCTCGTGAGGGCGATTGGGATAGTCTCTTCAAAAAACTGGAGGAATGGCCGGAGTTAATCAATTACCCGCGCATCTTGGGGCAAGCACTTTATAAGCCTCTTCATCAGGCGGCTAGAAATGGAACATCGACTTATATTGTCGAACTATTACTCAGCCTTGGTGCTTTTAGAACGCTTCAAAATAAGAAAGGGGAAACACCTCAGGATACGGCACGCAGAGCGGGCCATACGCATCTTCTTTCAGTGCTGGAGCCGCGTCCGCTACATCCGGTCAGCTCTAATCATCTAGTCGCGCTAACTCGGCATTTTCATGTCCTTGTTCATGAGCGAATCAAAGGTTTTAGAGCAGTACCCGAACTACGTTTACCTATTCTTGACCCGTTGACTGAATTAAATATCCCGGTGCTTTGGTGTAATATTCCCGGAATGTCTGGTGGATTTAGCGTAAAACTTACACGTTCTGGCGATTTTCCACAGATAATCGTGGATAGCTGGTCACGTGAAGTTGGGGGTTCTGGGCAGAAGCATCTGATCATGCCGCAAGGATGTGTTCTACTAGAAAATGGGACGGTATGATAAATAAGTCTGCTGTATTAAAAAGTCTAATTATCCTACTTGTGCAGGTTTAACTATTCGACGCGCATAGCTTGTTAGTTTTAAAAATCCTTATATTTGATTTTATAAAGTGAATCTTATGTTGCCCTACCGTATTCTAATTCACCCAGAAGCCTACCAAAAAGCGGAAGCCTATCGTATTTATTTAGTCACTAATGGTATTAATGAAGCAGGGCTTTATTTACAGCGAGAACTGCAAGGTAAGGCATTGGCCATGCTAAATACTGAGTCTTTTATCGAGGACTTATTTGCCACCAAGTTGCCACTGATATATGCAGAAAGCGCGGTTTACGGTAATGGTAACGATTGGAATCAAACCGAGTTATCCATACTGGGTGATATTGGCGTGGCAACTTCAGTAGAAATTTACGACGATGGTAAATTCTTCACCCCTAGTGTACATAAGACGCCAGTTTCAGCAACGCTGTTATTTATTCCTGGCGCTTTATTACGGAATGGTAAGGGCAATAAACCCGCCGACTGGAATGAAGTCACACAAGATAGTCAAATCAATCCTATCGGCTATCAAGCATTATACGAACGTCGACTATTGCCATTACTGATATATGCCAATAATCAAGCCAAGTTAGTCGATAAAAAAGCCTTTATAACCATTCCCGGTTTGGGCTGTGGTCAATTTGCCGGTCCTTTTACGGGGCAATTGGGTTCACACTTAAAAGATGCTTTAGTGGCACTACTACAAAAACATGCCGACAAATTGCCTTCTGTAAAGGCCTTGTATTACGACCCTTACACGGAATGCCAAAATGAACGCCGTGAATTCGGTACCTTGTCATTGCTGGTTAGGCCGCTTGCAAAAGGTAATGAAGACAAACCACAACTCTGTGAACCCGTTCATTACACTGAAACAGGCGATGATTATAATGATTGTTTACTTTTTAGTGTCGTGGCTTGGGATCATGTTTCATGGCCAGGCAATGATTTTTATGGTGGCTCGCGTAATACTGATGATGGTGTAAAAGCAGCGGCAACCAATTCTATGGAAGTCATGACAGGAATTGAAGGGAAATATAATCCGGTAACATACCACTACGAACCACCGACTAATTATTTTAAATGGGTAGAAGTTGTAAAGAAAAATAATCTCAGGATTACAGTGCAGAAAAACTTAAGTATTCTTCCGATTTTTTAATATCTTTTATAAATCGTGTAATGAATATTTCGTTATTCTTTATAGTTACAACATTTTAGAATAGCTCGTATTTTTATAGGATTAGATCAGCAAATTGCGATTACTTTTTACATGAATAATTTAATAACGGTCATACAAGCTGACATAACGACCTTAGCGGTTGATGTCATAGTTAATGCCGCTAATACTTCATTATTAGGGGGTGGTGGAGTTGATGGTGCTATTCATCATAAGGCAGGCTCAAAATTACAAGAAGCGTGTCGATTATTAGGTGGTTGTAACGTAGGTGAAGCGAAAATCACTGGAGGATATAACCTACCAGCAAAATATATCATTCATACGGTTGGACCAATCTGGAAAGACGGGCAGCATAATGAGCCAGGGTTATTAGCTAATTGTTATGAAAACTCACTGGCTTTATCTGAAAAAAATAATTTACAGTCCATTTCCTTCCCTTGCATTAGTACCGGTGCTTATAATTTTCCAAATAAGATGGCAGCAGAAATTGCTGTTCAGACGTCACTGGCTTATCTTTCGGAACACCGATCAACCTTACGCATAACCTTTTGCTGTTTTCTTGACACTGACTTAGAGATTTATCGGGCGCTATTGGATAGAGATTAACGGGATATTAATTTTTTGTGCTGGAATAGGCTGGTTTGATACTGGCTTTTTTTGTGCTTGAATTGTTGGCAACAATTAATTTATGCAATTTGCAGAATAAAACCAGTAATGAAATAGTGATTTATCCACATAAAACCGGAATTTTATGATTCACCTTTCAGGCGGTTGATACTTCCGGTTAACCGCTTTCGCGCCCACCTCATTACTGATAATTTCAGTATAAAGAACCTAATACAAAAAGCAATCATCAAAATTCACAAAAAACATAGCTGATAGCTTTAACGGGTTATCGGTTTTGTATTTTGTCACTTGGGACACTAGAGGAACATTTGAGTAAAAAAAGATAGTAATTGACCGCAAGCAGTAAAGGAGGTTAATTTTGTATATAGGTGAGACCTTTGCACGAACCCAGCAAAAGTATCATAAAAATGAGATAATGGAGCATAGAAAATCATCTGAACTAGGTAATAAAATGGCGTGGAAAAACTTACAACAAACGACATTAGTTGATGCGATGCTGATTGAACAT
>CAMDOP010000331.1 GCA_945903675.1 Crenothrix polyspora | reverse complement strand
AGTAATAACCGGATCACCTTTATTAATGGCAATGGTTTTCTATTTAACGGAACGGAGTTAGATGGAATTACATGCGTCTGAGATATTTGCATCTTAAGCACCCCCCTTGACTCTAATACGGCCAGCAATAGCTTGCTTGAGCTGTGGGTATAGCTTCTTTAATACCTCAGGATTCGGCTCATCAACACTGTAATATAATGATTCTGAGTGAGATGTGATAGCAGCTTCAGTACTTAAGCCATCTTCAATGGAATAGTAGCCATTAATTTTAGGCCACTTGCCATTTTCTTCGATCTCCAACACTAACTCTTGGTTAAGCAAGTCGGCTAGGTCGCAATCACCATCTTCGGCTGCATTTAACAAGTTACTAAAGTTTGAGTAATTGCTAGTTAATAACGGCATAATCTTGCAAAGTTGTTGCCCTGTTGTATTCTCAAAAACAATACCTACAGAGTTCTTAGGCTCATCTCCAACATTGAAAGCCCGCTGTAACCCGACCTCTGCTATTTGCGTTATGATGACTCTAGGGTAACCAGCATCCATCGGTTCAGCAGCTCTTGTGTCTTCAGCATTTTTTATTGCGGATTTTAAATCAAATTTAGCCATGGTAGTTCTCTCCAGTATGGGATTTATCCCAAGTAACGTTTATATAAAAATATTTAAATGCAGGTCGCTTAATCTTAAAAGGGACATTTTTTGTTAACTATATAGGCAGCATAAATTCTAAAACTAATGCTAGCTTATATAGGTTCACTGTAGTTTTTAGCTGTAGGTTGCATAACCATTGCTTGTAATCCGCATTTTGTATGCGATACCAACTATCTGTGCCCAATCAATCCAATTGGTAGTCGGTTGCATTAACTGCGAATTAGGCAATATTTATGCACCCCTACGATCGGCTAAGCACTGGGTAAAAGTCGGAATGTGTACTAAAAAGTTTCTGACGTTCACTTTGACAAATGCATCTTTAAAACCGTTAGCATCACGGTTTTTAAAAAGCCAACTGAATTCTGATTTTTTCAGTGGATTATCTGGGTGAACTGCAAAAATATCCTTTGGGCAGAAGTCGCCCAAGGTTGTGTTGGTAGAAGTACTAGTCATAAAAAAGCCTCACGGTTAGTTAAAGATCGTGAGGCTATTTTGAAGGGTTATAAAATGTTTACGAGGTATGAAATATCAGTATTTTTGTACCGACATAATTTTTAATAATTTTTATGTCGGATAAGAACTATTTACTTGAGATTGCATTGCTAGGAGGGTTGAATCTTCCAATAACCAATTAGCTTTGGGTTTCACAGTACGTCTAATTCGTTCTGTACCGTCGATTTCAATATCATCAGGAAACAATAAAGACCCTAATTTATATTGAGTTATTGAAGTTCCTTCATGAAGAGCGATTAAAGTTAAATCAATATAAGGCAATAACTGCATTGTAATCCATTCATTGAATTTTTTTTCTGTGAAGTTCCTCTTAGGCGCATAGTAACCAGTTTCTCTCCTATAATTTTCTAACCAATATAGAAAATCTTTACTTATCTGCTCATCAGAACTAGATAAGTCTACAAGTACACTAGTAAAAGATATATCGCCAAGAGAGGGATTCTTATGGAAGATTAAATCAACTGGAATAAATGAATCACTATTAACTGGACCCTCTATGCTTCGCAAGAAATCTTTAGTCACACCTTTAGTTTTAATTGAAGGGTTGCTATCTATGAAGTCACGAGCTTCCTGTGCGGTTTCAAAGTTTAGTAAGTTTGAAATTAGTTCGCCAATATCTTCATCAATATCTTCATCAATATCTTCATCAATATCTTCATTACTATATTGCACAGCGACCCAATCTTTAAGCCTGCAATCCTCAGAAATTTTAGCCAGCATATATAAGGACGTACTCCTTACCGAACACGTATTAAATGAAAACGATGAATCTATTGACCCTCCAGCCGAAAATTCTTCAAACGGTGATAGTAGAGGACTATTTCTTATAGTTGAGATAATACTATTAATTTGACTTATTTCTTCATCTGAATAATCACCGTTCTTTTCCTTTAAAAGATAATTCAATCTCATTCTAAAACCAAGCACATTGATCCACTGAGCCAAATCAAAGTGCTCAAGTGATTTATAATTATTTAAATCAAACCAAGAAAGGTCTATCTTTTTCGTCATAAAATATTCCAAGATTATTTCTCCTCTTTTTAAAAAGATATTTTTAAGAGCAGTAATTTTTTAAAAAATACCTGTCAATCCTGACCAGTTATAAGTTAATAGACTTCGCCATCGTATCATTCAACACCTGAGATTTATGTGCCGTCGATAAATGCGCATAACGATCAGTACTGGCTAGACTCTTATGCCCAAGAATTTCAGCTATCTCTTTTAATGTCCTACCATCCATAGCCAATGTTGATGCAGTATCATGACGCATATCATGCCATCTAAAGTTATTTATATCTGCAGCGCACAGACATTTTACCCACTGCTTTTTATAGTCAAAGGGTTTGTTTATATCAACGCTAGAAGGAAACAAAAGTTTATTACCGATCTCTCTATATTTTTTTAGTTGATCGATAATAATGTCTGGAATGGGTGTGTGTCTAGGTGTTCCATTTTTTGTGTCAGATAATATGGCTAGACCTTTTTCGAAATCTATATCATTCCAATGCAACTTTTCAAGTTCACCTTTCCGCATCCCAGTCGTAAGTGCCATCAACACTTTTAAATAAAACTTACCGCCAATTTCTTTTGCAGCCTTTAATAAGCGTGGTTTTTCTTCATCAGAAAGATAGCGAACAATTTTGTTGTCTAATTTAAGAGAGCGAACACGTTTACAGGGATTATCGTCTATGTATTGATCCAGAATACTATCGTCCTCTTGTTGCAGAGTGGCATAGTCTAGAATGGCTGATAAAACAGCGAGGTGTTTATTGTATGTTGCAGGGGCTTGTGATTTTTTTTGTTTTAGAATGTCTCGAACAAGTTCCGGTGTAATATCTGATAAGAGAGATTTACCTAAGCGCTGCTCCCACCATAAAACCAATCTTACTCGATCATGGTCTTTGCCAGACCACCATTGCATATATTCATCAGCCAATCGACTGAACATAATGGTACAAGGTTTAATGCCTTTGGCTTCGTATTCTTGGGAATCTATAACAGCACGATTACCCCATGTACGAGCATCTTGCTTACGTCTGAATGTTTTGGTTTTGATTGCCTTACCAGATTTGGTAAGAATTGAACGATAACGGACTTCACCGTTTTTTAGAATTACTTTGATGATGTAGAAATTTAGCATCTATGTTTCCTCAATTTTGAGGTTAAAACAAAACTACCAGTAAAATCACTGTAGTCGCATGTTTTAGTACACAGTTACCAAGACTTTTTATCCTTAAAGGTCCTTTAAAATCAATAGCTTTGATGGTGGGTCGTGCGCGATTCGAACGCGCGACCATCGCATTAAAAGTCCGAACTATAGATAAAAATATTAACCAAAACAATGCCTTATATTCTGCTAATAAGTCATTCTGCGTCACACAAAGCCCTAAAATAGCGGGCTGATATTTCAGAAAAGCACATTTTACGCACATAAAAAATACTGGATCGAATTATCAATCTGTCAGAGATAGATTATTGTGATTGGCGTCAAAACTATTATGCAGCGCGAGGTAAAGGTAACTGAAACCGCCCTGCAACTATCCCACTTACTGTTAAATCTTCATCCAACTCTTCCAATCTTAAAGCATAACCGCCTACTTCTATTTTAACATCTTTAAGCTGCTTATCAGACGCTTTACTTAATATGAGAAACCGATCAGCAGGGAAACCAAAAATCCTACCATCAGTTAGCTCAAGGTAAATTACTCTGTTTTCTGCCCATACTTTGATAGCAACGGATTCTGAATTATAAGTAATGGTATTCATTCTAAAATCCCACAGAATTTTATTAAGTTCCGTTATGTTTCTCTACCAAACGACCCGATACAAATTTATGAAGGACGCTAGCAATTAAAGTCTGATATGGCATACCTTCTTCAAGCGCTCGGGCTTGGATATCCATCAAATCTGGAGAAGAAAGACGAATATTGACCCGCTTTTC
>CAMDOP010000330.1 GCA_945903675.1 Crenothrix polyspora | reverse complement strand
CCGGTTGATTGCCGTATTTAGTAGCCATGTAATAGGCAAAGCTCAGCCATTCTACAAAGGATTTGCTAGCTATCGCTAAGGTATGATCTACGTCTTTAATAGCCACTGACACAAAGGCTTTATCTGCTTGGCTATCAAAAAGCAGTAACCCTTGTTCCATCACTAATTTGATTAATTCCGCTGCTGCAGAATCTTGCTTATCCCCATCAACTGATTGAGTAACCGCCATGTTGTCAATATCGGCCATCGGAACACCAGATGGTTTCATGCATTTTATCTTGCTGCGATACTCAAACCATAAGGCTTGGTCAATAGATACAGTCTTAATAGCCGCTATAAACTCAACGCTACCCAAAAGACCCGGATGATCTACGCAATCAATGAGTGCTTGATCAATCACCTGTTTGGCATGACTTAATGCTTCTGCATTAGGATCAATAGCCTCATCAAAATCGATTATGTGTACATTGTTAACGTTGTGATCATCATTTGAAAGGTTTTCGCCACTAAAGAATAATTTGTCGTCAGCACTGTGCTGATTTTCAACTATCTCATGCATGAGTCACCTCCACGGTTAACGAGTCATTCCAGTCGTGTCCAACGGTGGCCGGCACTAGATATTGCCCATTCACTGCTAGTGCAGCTTCAAGGGCTTTTTTCTGGCCAATGCCACTTAAATCATTGTCACCAGCAACAACAATTTTAGATGCGGGATAAAGCGACTTAATATTAAGGGCGACATTTTTTAGGTTGCCCGCATCAAATGCTACTACCGTCAAATATCCGCTGTTTTCATACAAGCTTGCGGCCGTAGCAAAGCCTTCACAAATAATAATTTTATCCTTCACGCCTTCCAGAATATAAAAACAACCTTTCTTCTGTCCACCGGATAAAAACCGCTTGCCACCGGTTTCACTAATAAATTGCAGATTAATTATGTCTTTATTGGTGTTATATAAAGGTATGATCAACGTATTGTCACGACCCAATCTTGCTCCATGAATGCCAATGTGTTTATTGATTAAATACGGGTGATTAGCGGGTGCTATGGGGGCTTTATTCCAGATATAAATCGACCTTTCTGCTGCTACTTTGTTCTTGGCTATTTCATCTTTTTGGCGCTGTTCAGATTCTTTTTGACATTGTGATCTGAATACTTGCCGTTGATAATTTGATAACGGAATAAAATTCCCTGTCATTTTCCAAGTTTGCTTAATTCCTTGTTTAAAACATTGAAAATAGCCACCGGGTCTATTATCAAGGTGCAAAACATAAGCACCGTTCATTTTTCCATCATTATCCTTGATGCGATGCAACATACCATCTGCTTGTATATGTTCGGGTACATAGCCTAGACTGTCATATATTGCGCTTTTAAAGCTTTCAATTACATTTGCAGTCATATTGAAGCCCCCAATAATCTTAACCACTCACTAACTTTAATGGTCATGACTTTCAATATAACGACAAATTGTGTACAATTTAAAAAGTAATAGTATTGTTGAGCCGTTTGGATGTTCGAGCATCCGGCGGCTTTTTTGTTTCCAATCATGTAACCATCCATTTCGTCATCACGACGATAAATTTCTTTTTTCTGTCCCGACTGTTGGGACTCGAGTTCTTTCGTTAATCTATTCATATCTAGGCCTTGTGTCTTTGGCGCTTTTTCCCATTAGTTCGATTTTGCCCGTCGAGTTGAAGTCTTTTTTTAAAACATGAGAAATTGCGCCTAAATTTACTTCTAATTGATTACAAGCTTTATTTTGTAAAGCTTTGTATCGTATTTCTTATGCGTTTCAATTAGAAAGCTGTGAATCAATGCACTCAGCCAAGGCTTGGATATTTACGAAAAGATTCTTGCCTACCTTACGAAAGGCTCTAGCAAGTCCATTATGGTGGCGCTGCTTGACCGCCCATGCCCAGCTTTTTACGCTGTATAGGTGCGGGAAGTGATCTGGGACGGATTGATAGGGAATAAAATCGGTGAGTGTTACGGTGGATTGGTAATGCATCATATAGCCTCATGTTGTTTAACAAATTTTGGCTATTTTTACAGGGGTAGGAAAATAAAAATATCTAATTAAAATTTTAAAAAATAGATAAAAAATTCCTTATTTTAGAAGTTTGGTTTTTAACTCGTTCAAAATAGCGGCTTCCTCTAAACCATGTTTATCTGCCATAAGAGACTCCATTTGCCCCCAAAGCTTTTCAGCTTCACTACTAATGATACTTTTAAACTCTTCATTATTTGGTGGAGTTTTGGATCCTTTGTATATAGCTTCAATCGCACTTGGACTCATTATCATATCATTTGCCACTTTCAAATAAGCACCGTCTCTCTTTTTTCCTTTAGTTTTGTGCCTCCCGTGTCCGTCAGCAATTGCATCCTCAACAGCTCGAATAATCTTTGTATCTCTGCCAGATGAACTCATAGTTCCATTAAGTAAGAATGCTTCTTTTATATCAGGTTGTTTACGGTTTGTTAAAACCAGATCAATCGCTCTAAGCAAATAATTAGCATAAGCCCCTGTAATTGGTCTACCATTTTTTACAAGTTTTTTGATGTTGCTTAATAAATAAAATGTTGCTCGCTTATCTTTTACTACTTTAGCTTTCGCAAAAAGACAATTACTAAAATAATCATTAGTTATTCGAACTAACTGTTGATCAATTGATTCTGTAGGCTTTGATATTGCACGTTCAGCAAGAGCTACAAGATCGTCAATCAGGCGATCTTTATTTTTTACAATTTCACGAAGTTGAACATAATTAACACGCAAACCATCAATGACTTCATAAAGTTCTTGGTTTTTCTGCATCAGTTCCAGTATGAACTTATCCTTATCGATATTCATCCCATATCCCAATTAAGTGTAATTCATTATTGAGGAAAACCAGTCAGGCGGGTAATGAATCCGTTTTTCTCCCCGTCGGGATAGACTGTCTATATAAAGTTATAAGCTGAAAGCCTGCGCTAATTCATCCACAATAAGTCGCTTCTGGTCACGACCTTGATGGATATATCGCATCGTAGTTTGTAGGCTCTTATGCCCTGCCAACTTAGCAATTTGATTAATCCCTTTATCTGCATCAGATAACGCAGAACAAAAACCATGGCGCAAACAGTGAAAGGTAAACTTTTCCAATCGAACACTACCATCTTCGTTAAGCACATCTTTTTCTGAAATATTTGCAATTCTTAATGCGTTGCTAAAAGCCGTACGAAAATCCATTTGTTTTGTTGGAATTGCAGCAGAAGGGAATATTAATCCCGTACCAACTTCTTGGAAACGTTTTAATTCAGTCATCACGACAGGCGCGAAATGAATTTCACGATTAGTGCTATTTTTGGTATCACCCAAAAACCCAATACTATCTTTGAAATTAATGTCGGTCCAGCGTAAAAAAATCAACTCCCCTTTCCTTGCGCCAGTAGTCATCGCCATAAGAACTAATAAATAAAGTCTATCCCATTTAGATTCTTGACAGGATTTAATTAATCGTTGCCGTTCGTCTTCACTTAATACTCTATCTCTTTGCTTAGTATCATCATCAATTACTATATTTCGCACAATATTTTCGTCTACATAGCCACGACTTAAAGCAAACTTAAAAAGACTGGATAGCACCGCTTTCTTACGATTAATAGTTGTTAAACGCTGTCCTTCATCAATCATAGTGTCGATATGTTCACGCAGATCAAAAATATCAATATCAGTCATAATCCTATCACCGAATATTTTGCACCAGTTATTAACCCTTTGCATTTGGCCTTGATAATCCTTCTTATTCCAACGCAATAAGTATTCATCGCTGATTTCACGGAAAGTCTTATAGCGGATACGTTTACCTGCGTGCAAAAACAATTCAGCACCACCCATCTGCTCAATATCCTGAGGGGAAAGTTGCAACAATTCTTTTTTACTTAGTGCATTTATAGAGGCTAATTGAGCTTGATTACGGATAGCAAACAGGTCAACAGATAGCAGCGTAAATAATTCCTCACCGCCCATATCAATAATATCGGATTCAGATAACGCTAATAATTGTTCCTGCGTAAGATTCGGAATCGTTTTAATACTTTGTTCAATTTTATCTGCCCAGACTTGAGCCAGTGAATGAGATGGAAAGGTTTTGTTTTTGA
>CAMDOP010000329.1 GCA_945903675.1 Crenothrix polyspora | reverse complement strand
AAAAAAGCCATGGCTGAAACATTTACCTTAGCTAATGCTCATAATTTGTCAGTTTATGATGCGGCTTATTTAGAATTAGCATTACGTCATCATGTGCCATTAGCCACATTAGATTTAGATTTAAGAAAAGCCGCTGCTAAAGTCAATGTAACGATTTTTAACTCATAACATTAACATCATAATCCATACTTAAACTCTTTGAATGGTAATCGATAATGGCAAGTTCTAGTTGAGTTTTAATGGCTACCAACTTAAGAGGGGACTCTACGATTGTGTCGGGTTACGCTGTCGCTAACCCGACCTATACCCTTAGCTCAAACCGATTGGTTTAGGTATTTTGCCAAATGCTTTTGATATTTTTGCTTGTTATCTTCGACTAGGCATTTTTTCTTTACTAACAGCCGGACTTTAATAACTAATTTTTCTTTTTAATTATTAAAGTCCGGCTGTTAGTTAAGGGATACGATCCTTTTTTACTGTCAGTCGTAGCCTATTCTTATTTGAATAGTTTAAGTTCATTTTAAATAACAGCTTTTTAGTTAAGCAACTGTGCTGTTTTGTTATTGAATACTGGCTTTTAGTTAAGGAATTTTTTTTTATCGCTTGGGGAAAGCCATCTGACCATTGTCGATCTTCGCCGATTCAACATTAAATTTTGCAAATTCAATAGTAAAGTTTAGTTTTATCAAAAGCATCTGATAATTTTTTAGAAATAAATAGCAAAATTCTTTAACGAAAAAGCTGTGTTTTAAAATAAAAAATAACTTTTCGTTAAGCAGAAATAAAAGTTATTAAAATAACGCTAGAACTCACTCTTTTAAAAATAGTTAAATTAAAATTAATTAACGTTATAAGAGATTAGCTTTAGATATCTGGCGAGTATTTTAATAAATATCATCAATAATCGCCTTAACTCGTTAAATAAATGACACTTTACTAACTTTTCTATCTAAAGTGCATAAGCAATACAAGCAGTTAGTATTTAAAGAGTCGCTTATAAGAAACTAATTTTCTAAGTTAGAATAAAAAGCTATCTATTTATTATTGCTTGTCTATAATGCGCACTTCGGACGTTAACTTTTTAAGAGATAATTCAATGAGACGAATAAAAGTTGTGCACGACTTCATGACCTATCCTGTTGTTGAGAAAGTACCCTTTTATAGAAATATAGTCATTCAATTGGCTGATACCAGTCTCTTTCCCAATCTTCCAGTGCCTTTAGCGACTATTAAAACGGTCATTGATGATTTTGAAAACGCCCTATTAGCAGCAAAAGACGGCGCCCATAGTGCTATTGCGATTAGGAATGATAAAGAAGTTATAGCTGATGAACTCTTTAGAGATTTAGCCGCGCACATTAATACTCTAGCGAGTGGTAATGAAACGATTATTATCCAAAGTGGTTTTCATGCCTCAAAACAACCGACTGCCCACCAAAAACCAGAAATAGCGGTTTATGATGGTCCGCATAGTGGTAGTGTGCTTTTAAAAATTAAAGCGATTGAAGGTGCAGTGGCTTATATATGGCAATATATTCAAGAGGCAACACCCAATTCGGCTGCGGTATGGATTACTGTCAATACCAGTACCGTAGCGAACTTTCAAATAGATCATTTAATACCTGGCGAAACCTATTCCTTTCGCTATGCCAGTATTTCATCTGAGGGCACTTCAGACTTTTGTACGCCGATCAGTAAAATCGTTATTTGAAGTTTTGAATGCTTGCCCAGCTATTAAATTAGCGGCATCATTTATGTTTTAATCGGAGTACAAATCTAGGTTTGTGCTCCGTTACAGCATGCCATTAAAGCTAAGTATTGGCATCACTCTACATTCCCACGCATAGTCACACTGCCCACAGTTAAGAGAAAATAGTAAAACCCTGGAGTGCAATAGCTTCAGCTATTGCCTTTTAAAACATCTGAAGCTGTTTTACTCCAAGCACAAATTACTTAATTATAATCATGCCTTTATGATTCATAACTCAGTAATCACTATGAGATTTATATGCAGACTATATTGCAGTTGCTTTTAATAAGGGCAAAAAAGCTATTGCCGATTTAATTGATGCTCTATAAAGGTAATTACGAAACAAGCTGTTTCGTAATTATTATAAATTTTTTATCGACTTTATTTGAGCTTAAATAACAGCAAGCAATTAATGTATACTGCAAAAATTAAATGTAAGTGAATATGAACCATGCCAGATTGATTTTTGAAGATGCTCCTGCATTTATTCCCGTTCCACGTGAGATGCAACATCGAAAAGTAGAAATTACTTTTTTACCTCTGGACGATGATTTGCCTCCAACCTCATCAATTAAGCATTCCAATAATTTGTTATTGTCAGATGATTTTTTAACGTCATTAGAAAACATAGATAAGCCAAGATCATTGTTAGAACTGATTGGTAAAGGTAAAGGCTGTTTTAAAGATGCCGCTGAAGTTGATGCTTTTATTCGTGTGGAGCGTGATGCGTGGTAGGATTAAGAAATGCTTTGCAAGGTAAAAAAGTTTACTTAGATGCAAACGTTTTTATTTAGGAATATGACGAAAGCTGAATTGCTTAAAGAATTAGCCAGCATGAATAATGGATTATGATTTTTTAGTGCTAACTCAATCAAACATTATTTAGGAAAAACCATGCAAGCCTATTATGAAATAGAAACTGACATTCCTGTTGATCATCAACTACATATTAAGTTGCCCGAAAATATTCCTGCTGGGCGGGCAAAAATTGCGGTTATTTATGAATTAACGCAAATAAAAAATGATGCCGGTGTCGCTTTAAAAGCGTTTCTGAATAAATACCAGGCCGAAGATATTGATATCGACACAAGCATTTTTGAAGAAAATAGAAAAACAGATGCCGATAGAGACTTTAGATTATGAGCTTGGTTTATCTACTGGATACCAATACCATCTCAGAACCTTTAAAAGCGATACCCAATAAGCAAGTCATTGAAAATATAGAACGTTATCATGCACAAATCGCCATTGCTGCATTTGTGGTTTATGAATTGGTGCGTGGTGTTGCGTTATTACCAGATTCTAAAAAACGATTGAAAACAAATGATTATCTTGAATCCGTTTTGGTTAATTTTCCTATTTTGCCTTATACCGAAGTCGCTGCAAAATGGCAGGGTGAAACAACCGCGTGTTTGCAGTAACTCGGAAAAACACCGCCTTTTGTTGATGCCCAAATCGCAGCGGTAGCAAAAACAAACAACTTGATTTTAGTCACGCGCAACGTGGATGATTTTAAAAACTTTACGGATTTTTCAATTGAAAATTGGTTTTGTTGAAACCAAGGGAATATAAACCCATGTTTAAACCCTTTGAATGACAAGATAACCCCGCCTTAATTGAATATTTATTTCCGGTTCAAAAGATTTCAGCAGAAAGTTTTAAAGAGCAAATGGCAGTGGGAGGGAAATCATTAACATCCCACAGTTAATTGGAAACAGTTTATGTGAACTGGAATGCTGAGCTTCAGCTCAGTGTTTTAAAACAGCTAAAGCAGTTTTACTCCAAGCACAAATTACTTAATTTATAGATGTTCAGATAAGTTTTGTCTCTTGTTGATCCGTCAATCCATCTATAAACCTAAGCTTTTATAGGATGCGCTTCACTATCGTTCAGCTCATCCTATAATGGGTATTCAAGCAGAATTTTAGACGCTTAGCCCGACAGAGCTCTTAATCAAAAAAGTTATAAAAGACATTTGCTAAATCAAGTTGATAGTTGTATGGATTGTAAAAAGAACTTGAGATGTTTAAACTAACATTTAAATATTTTCCATTTGAGGTATTAGTTATGACTGAAGTTGTATTGGATATAAAACAGTGGGGTAATAATTTAGGGGTGCGCATACCAGTTGCTGTTGCCCGTGAAGCTCATCTAAAAGCTCATCAAAGTGTACGTTTAACGGTTGTCGAAGGTCAGGTTATTATTACCCCTATAGTCAATAAACCGTTAACTTTGGAACAGCGTTTAGCCGCTTTTGATCCTAAACGTCATGGTGGTGAAACCATGATAGCAAAGGAAAGATTAGGCGCAGAACAATGGTAAAAAAAACCAGCGTTTGGTTACCTGATCGTCAAGATATTATCTGGATTGATTGTAACCCGCACGTTGGACAAGAAATGCGAGAT
>CAMDOP010000328.1 GCA_945903675.1 Crenothrix polyspora | reverse complement strand
TAGTGCGACCCGTCACGAAATATACCGTGATGGTCACTGAGCCAGATTCAATAAGATACCATCTAGAAAAAGCACTTTATCTAGCAACATCAGGTAGGCCGGGGCCAGTATGGTTAGACATCCCCCTTAATGTTCAGGCCGCCCAAATTGATCCAGACACTTTAGTGGGGTTTGATCCGGTTGAATTGATTGAACCATGGAAATCAACGGATCTTGTCGCTGCCAGTAAAGCCATTTTTGATAAAATCGCTAATGCTAAACGCCCTGTAGTATTTGCGGGTAGCGGTGTGCGGCTCAGTGGACAGCATAAGGCTTTTATTAAATTAGTTGAAAAACTCGGGATACCGGTCGTTACAGGGTGGAATGCCCATGATGCTATTTGGAATGACCATCCAAATTATGTAGGGCGCCCAGGCACCATTGGTGATAGAGCCGGTAACTTTGCAGTACAAAATGCTGATCTTTTATTGATTTTAGGTAGTCGTCTAAATATTCGCCAAGTCAGTTATAACTGGAAAACCTTTGCACGCGAAGCGTATAAGATTTGGATTGATATTGATGAGCATGAACTTAAAAAACCGACCGTATTAGCGGATATGCCCATACTGGCTAGTTTAAGTGACTTATTGCCAGCCATGCTAAATGAACCTTATCTTGGTTCAACGAAAGCGCATAAAGAATGGTTAGAATGGAACATAGAAAGAAAGGGACGTTATCCGACTGTATTGCCAGAATATTGGGATAATGATCGAGTGAATCCTTATTGCTTTATGCAAGCCTTATTTGAGCAATTACCAGAAGGCCAAAATATAGTCACAGGTAATGGCAGTGCCTGTGTTATTAGTTTTCAGGCGGCTGAGCTAAAACAAAATCAACGCTTATGGACTAACTCGGGTTGCGCATCAATGGGCTATGATTTGCCAGCGGCTATTGGTACTTGCATTGCTTCAGGTAAAGAACCTACAGTTTGTCTTGCTGGGGATGGCAGTATCATGATGAATCTGCAAGAATTACAAACCATGGTTGGCTTACAACTGCCTATTAAGTTATTTATCTTAAATAATAGTGGTTATGTATCGATTTTTCAGACACAACGCAATTTCTTTAATGGTGATGAAGTGGGCGCGGGGCCAAAAAGTGGCGTCACATTACCAAACTTTGAACGATTAAGTGCTGGATTTGATATCCCTTTTGTTAAGTGTTCAAATCATCAAGAAATGGCAGATAAGATTGCAGAAGTCATGGCGATAAAAGGCCCCGTTATTTGCGAAGTCATCATTGATGAAGAGCAATCGTTTCAACCAAAATTAAGTTCTAAACAATTGTCAGATGGTCGAATTGTATCGCCTGCGCTAGAAGATTTGTCGCCTTTTCTCTCAAGAGAGGAGCTGAGTGAAAATATGATTATTGATTTACTTAAAGAAGATTAAAGAAAGCTTATAAAGTAATGATTATTGGTAATGAGTGTGGCTAAATTTAATTTTGGAATGAACGGGGCTGACCTCTTTGCTCTGTAGATTGGTTATTGCATTCTTAACATCACCTGCTAGCAATATAGTAGTTGATTTTTACAGTAAAGCATCAATTGATAAGCCGACTTTATTGGCGGCGATACAAGAAAAATTTGGTTTGCGATATGAGATAATTGAAACCAATGCAGGGTTTAATGCTACTGCTAACAAGCCACATCAATACTCATTAAACACAAAATACAAAGGCGGGCAATTATGGGTTATCAGTCTAGCCTAGCTTCACTGGAGGAATTGTTGTTGGAGATAGACTTATTACAACATGGTGAAGAAGCCATGCAAAAAAATGTTATTTGATGACAAGAGGATGAATTAAATAATGCTATTTGTTGCCGTTGGGAGATTTATTCAGTTTGCGCTTTTGTTTATAACGCTTCGACTTGCAACAAGCTTGCTGACGCCAAGTGAAATGGGCGAAATTTCTATTGTTATTGCGACCGTAGGTTTTTTTGCGTTGTTTCTCATTAATCCAGTTGGTATGTTTATAAATCGAAGACTACATGCCTGGAATTTAAGAGGGCAAGCGAAAAAATATTTATTATATTTTTGGTTCTATGTTGTTTTAGCAAATATATTTGCAGTATTAGTATTGTGTTCCTTAACTGGTTTTTATATATGGACACCCAGTATAAGTATTTATTGGCTATTGTTATTAGTTTGTGGCAACTTACTCTTTGGAACGCTTAACCAAACAGCTATACCTGGATTGAATTTATTTGGCCATAGAAGCTGGTTTCTTATTTTGACGGTTTTAACCAACGCAATGAGCTTAATTTTTGCTGTTACATTAGTTTTAAAGGTGGCTCGGAATGCTGAGAATTGGTTGAGTGGTTTACTCATTGGGCAATTGATAGTCGGGTTAATTGGAACCAAAATCTTTTATAGAAAATTAGAAGGAAATGGAGTTAGGTACATAGATCTACCAAAACTAAATAAAATACAGATAATTAATTTTATAAATTTTTCTTGGCCGATTGCAATTGCGGTTGGCTTGGGATGGGTTCAAAGTCAGAGTTATCGTTATTTTATGGAAGATCGCTTAGGATTAAATGAACTTGGATTATTTGTTGCTGGTTATGGCATAAGTGCAGGTTTAATTGCCGGTTTTGAATCTATTTTTACAACTTATTTTCAGCCAAAATTTTATAAGCAGATTAGTAATGATAATGTTAGCGAGCAGACTAAAGCTTGGCAAGACTATGCCCAAGCTATTCTGCCTTCATTGTTAATAACAAGCTTCTTTATTATGGCAACAGCGCCTGATTTAACACAATTATTGTTAGGATCAAGTTTTGGTCAATCATCGAAATTTATTATTTGGGGTTCATTGGCTGAATCCGCTAGGATTTCAATTTCTGTGTTTGGAATGGCCGCTCACGCCCGAATGAATACAAAACTATTACTGTTTCCAAATCTAGTTGGAGCGTTATTCTCAGTAACGTTGGTTTGGTACTTAATACCTATTTATGGTTCAGAAGGAGTTGGCCTGGGTTTAGTAATATCATTTTTGATAGCGTTATTGTGGACTATTCGTATCACTAGCAAATATTTACAAGCCTCTTTACCTTTTAAGCTGTTTTTAAAAAGTGTGGTCATGGGAGGGGCTCTTTTAATGATCGCAAAAGTTTTATGGCACTTGTTAGATTATGACCATAGCTATATATTCTCAATTATAAGACTTAGTGTTATTGCTTTGTTTTTCCTGTCATTTCAATATGTAATGCTACTTCCCGTGTTGAGACGAGATGCCGCATTTACGCATCATTAATTTAGAAAGTAGCTTATGTATTTAGCCTATTGTAGTGATAATGACGTCTTTAAAAAAGATCAGTTGCGTAACCAGCAATGGAGTTATCGTTTTCCTGGTTCAGGTTGGATAACCTGCTTATACCGTATAGCTGGTGAGTCAGGCATCACCGTAGTATCGAGTGATATTGCTATTGAAAATATAGCTACTAAACAATGGCTAGCAAAAGATGTGTATGTTATTCAAGAAATGGAATCGCATATGGGTTCAGAATTATTGGCTCTAGGAGCTGTTGCATTTTTAATAAGCTGTGGTGAAGCTCCTATTTATGCCCCTTGTTTTTATGACAATATTGACCATATTGCTAAAAATTTTAGGTTTACTTTAGGTTTTGGATTTTCAGAAACACCAAGAAACCTTCCATTTAGGTTTCCATCATTTTTCCTAGAAGACTTGAGAAAGATTTCTTCATGGGAAAAAAGAAAAAAAATAGTGCTAGTTGCTGCGAATAAATATAAAACTAAACGATTATTTGTTCCTAGTGATTTAAGTTTGATGAATGTTTTAAGGCAATTAAAATCTGTAAGTTGGCAAGCGAGATCGGCAATATATAGAAAATCATTAGCCTTATCTTTGCATGACAAACGACTTGAAGTTATTGAGTATTTTTTAAGTAAAAATAATTTAGAATTATACGGTTCTGGTTGGAATGCTTGGAATGACCTTCCGATTTCATGGAGTAATCGCTTAAAAAATAAGATCATTGGGGGTTATTTGGGGCGGTGTGAAAATAAATTGGAAACGATTAGTGATTATCAGTTTTCAATATGTTTTGAAAACATGATTTGGCCTGGGTATATGACTGAAAAGATAATTGATTGTTTCGTTGCGGG
>CAMDOP010000327.1 GCA_945903675.1 Crenothrix polyspora | reverse complement strand
TAAGCCTTGTTCTTTAATAAGTTTAACGACTTCTAATTTAAACGTGGTATCAAATACTCGACGTTCTTTATTCATAACGATTTCCCCATTTTTGATTGATTAAGTATATCAACCTATCTGGGTGTCTGTTTTTATTAGACCACTACAATGCTAATGAACATCCAAGTGACGATAACATCATGAGTTTTTATTGGGTAGGATGGGCGAAGGCAGCGCCGCCCATCATATAGGGTAATGGAGGGCAGATCACATAAATTCTGAGTTATCGTATTATGCACTCACGAAACATCTAGTTGAATTTTGTTAGACGTATATTGATGTACTAACATTTGTATAATATTTTGATACGGCACACCATTTTCTAGGTCTTTTCTTTTTAATTCATAAAGATCGTTTTCAGAAAGTCTGATGGAAACAGATTTTTTCTTTTCATGCTTCAAAAAACCTTGCAGTTCTATTAATCTTTCTTGAATATGACCTTTACTGAGCCATTCATCATTCTCAACACTGTCGAGAATATCTTGTTCAAAACTATCAAAGTTTAACTTAGTCATTTTTTGCCGCCTTGTTGTAACGCTTAGTCATTTTTCGAGAGGGGATAATGGTTTTTAAACAAATACTGACCTCATCTTCAACATAAGGCACCATATAAACGTAATCTTTTATCGTGATTAAAATAATAAAAACGGATTGATTTGGATATTTTTCAGGATTGAAATGTGCTAAATCATCTAACACATACCCCATTTCGATAGCTAATAATACGTCCTCAAAACCAACGCCTCTTTCAGCTTTTAATAGAGTGTTTTTTCTGGGGAGAAATGTATTTGTTTTTGTTTATATGCCATAAGTTATATAGTATTTTCTCAAGCTAAGAGCTGTCAATAATTACTTTTCTAAACAGCAAGTAGCCTCGATGAAACACAGTGGAATCGAGGGAATTGGCTAAATCCAAAATAATTTTAAGTTTTAAGGAAATGCCCAACTTTAAGAACGGGCTTGTAAGCCCGTCCTGCACTTTGGTTTAGTTAATGCTTATTTGTGCATGATACTAAAATTTGATACTATTTAATCATGAAAAGAAAGCATCTAAAAACTCTTGAATCAATTTATTCTCGCCCTATATCGGCCAATATTAGCTGGTCTGATATTGAAGCTTTACTTGTGGCTTTTGGGGCTAGAATAGAAGAACGCGAGGGCTCTAGGGTATTGGTGAGGTTATTTGATGAAAGGCGCGTCTTTCATCGTCCGCATCCATCACCCATGACAGATAAAGGCGCAGTCGCTAGTCTGCGTGAATGGCTAAATGACAATGGAGTAAACCTATGATTAATCAAATGACCATTAACGGCATTAAGGCTGTAATTAGTTATGATTCAGATATTGATTTGTTTCGCGGCGAATTTATTGGATTAAACGGTGGGGCTGACTTTTATGCAAGTGATGCTGAGGGCTTAAGGAGAGAAGGTGAGCTGTCTCTTAAGGTCTTTATGGATGCCTGCAAGGAAGATGGTGTAGATCCCATTAAAGCTTATTCTGGTAAGTTTGTATTACGTATATCTCCCGACGATCATGCAGCTGCGTCTGTTGCTGCTACTGCTTCAGGAAAAAGCCTTAATCAATGGGCTTCTGAAGTAATTAATCAGGCAGCGAATAGGTAGCAAGTAGCCTCGATGAAGTACAGAGGAATCGGGTCTGCAAATATTGATATCAGCATTATCAGCAAAGCTTAGTTATTTTAGGCTACGTTTCTCATGATTTAATTACAGTGGCTCCCGTTGTTTCATAAGGTGCAGTAAAGTAGCCGCGATGAAGTAAAACGGAATCGAGGAATTAGATTTGAGTACCATGCTAATGAACTGCCAAGTGACGGCAACATCATGGATTTTAAATTGAATTAACGACCTCGCCCATACTATGCAAGTCTTATAGTAAAAAAAATCTCTTATAATTGAGTCAGATAGTGTTATAAGATTGGGCGCATAAGAAATTGTAAGTAAACCTGCAATGTGGGAGTGGACAATGTATCAAGCGATTGAAGCTGTTTCTAAATCAGGCATAATCCAACTACTGGAGCCTGTCCAATTAGAAGAAAATGAACAACTCGTTGTTTTAAGAATTTCCAAAAGATCAACTCACACAGAAACACCAGTATCTGCTCCTTCTAAAGATTGGAGAAAATTTGTAGGCTTGCTTAAATTATCTCCAGTTTTTGGTGATGATCCTTTAGCTATCCAACAGGAAATGCGTAATGACTGGGATTAAGTTTTTACTTGATACCAATATAGTCATTGGCTTGCTTAAAGAATATGAGCCCGCAATTAACTTAGTCGACTAATGGAATCGAGGAAATAAGTATTTCGTAATTCTTCGACCACGCTATTAATTAGGCATTAAAACAGTTTGACGTTTTGCACCCCAGTTACCCGCTGTTGGCTTAAATACGCCGGCACAACGTTCACCACAAAATCGACAACATCCTGAATCATCCATATTCCAATCAGATAGCTCATACCAGTCACGTCCTATTAATAGCTGCCCGCAGCCATGACAATAAGTGCTTTCGGCAGATTTGTTATGCACATTGCCAATATACGCATAATGAATGCCATTTTTTAAAGCAATATCCCGTGCCTTTAATAATGTTGCCGTTGGCGTAGATGGCTTATCTCGCATTTTCCAATCTGGATGAAAGGCGGTGAAGTGCATGGGGACTTCGTGCCCCAAGTTTTCAACTACCCACTGTGTCATAGCCTCTAGTTCAGCTTCAGTATCGTTTTCGCCAGGAATAAGTAGTGTTGTTAATTCCAGCCAAGTGGCTGTTTCGTGTTTAATGTAACAGAGTGTCTCTAGTACTGATTGCAGATGACTGCCCGTTAACTGCTGGTAAAAATGCTCGCTGAATGCTTTTAAGTCAATATTAGCAGCATCCATCCATTGATAAAATTCGGCTCTAGGTTGTTCGCAGACATAGCCTGCTGATACTGCTACGGATTTTATGCCTAGGCTACGACAAGCTTGAGCAGTATCTATGGCGTATTCATGAAAAATTACGGGGTCGTTATAAGTATAGGCGACACTATCACAATTATGTTTTAAGGCCTCTTCAGCAATAGCTATCGGAGAAGCTTTACTCATTAAGGTGTCCATTTCTCTTGATTTGCTGATATCCCAATTCTGGCAAAATTTACACGCTAAATTACAACCTGCTGTGCCGAAAGAAAATACTGACGTGCCCGGTAAAAAATGGTTTAAGGGCTTTTTTTCGATGGGATCTATAGCAAAGCCACTGGAACGTCCATAACTGGTCATAACAATTTGTTCATTTAGGTTTTTCCTAACGAAACATAGACCGCGTTGATCAGCATGTAATTTACAAAATCTAGGGCAAAGGTCGCATTGAATGCGTTCGTCCGTCAGCTTATGCCAATACTTGGTTTTCACCGTATCGTCAGTAATAAAGTCAGTCATTGTTATGTTCCTTGAACCGTTAATGAATCGTATTGTCCCAAGAGACTATTTAGTATTTAAGGGTTTTGTTTTATGTCATTGGCTTTAATAGCTTAGAATGAACTGACAAACTTTTATGGTTGAGAAATAAGAGGAGTACGTTATGAATAGACTACCCGCTGTGGCAGGCACTTTCTACCCAGAAAATCCGCATCTATTGCATCAAATGATAAATGAGTTTTTAAATGATGCTGAAACGACTGCGAAAGTTCCTAAAGTGATTATTGCACCTCATGCCGGCTATATTTATTCAGGTCGAGTTGCCGCAACTGCTTATGCCCGTTTAAAAAGAGCCAATGACCTAATTACTCGTGTTGTTATTATAGGTCCTTCTCATCGCGTAGCTTTTAGAGGCTTGGCGGTCAGTAATACGCAATCGTTTATTACGCCTTTAGGCTTTGTTACAGTCGATCAACAAGCCGTAGCCACTATTGCTGAGTTAGATTGTGTCAATTTTTTTGAGGAGGCTCATACCTTCGAACATAGCATTGAAGTGCACTTGCCGTTCCTGCAAGAAATGTTAGATGACTTTAAAATTGTGCCTATCGTAGCGGGTGAGGCAACGCCAGATCAAGTGAGTCAAGTCCTTGATATGTTATGGGGTGGCGATGAAACCTTAATTGTTATTAGTTCAGACTTGAGTCATTATCATGAATATGCTCA
>CAMDOP010000326.1 GCA_945903675.1 Crenothrix polyspora | reverse complement strand
ACAATACAATTGGTTATATAATATTTTAGTAATAACAGTGACTTTATATTTTGAACGACTTGCTTTATATTGGGACGAGCAGTAAGTAAATTATTCCATTCTATTAATAGGTTTGGGTCATGTTTAAATGGATTGTGAGCAGCATCAATTGCGATCCATCGGGCTTCTTCTATTTTATTTTCTAGTATGGCATTTAAATCTACAGGTGGATCACGCCTCAACATGCATTTCCTGATTGGAGTGAATTCCGGGTTATGTGCGTACTCGTACATTAATATAATTCCGTCTAGGATAATCCGATATCTCCGTTTAGAAAAATGATGAGCGCTTGTAGAACCAGAGTGGACTCTAAAGCTGGCTAGTGATTTATTTAGGTAAGTGAATCCATGGTGTATCGATAACCTTACGCAATATTCTGTATCACACATCATTGCTAAGTTTGGGTTAAATAGACCGTGACGAGCAAAAGCTTCTTTACGGATCAAAGTTGCAGAAGGCTCTCCAAAGCAATTTATGCCAAACAAATCAATCGCGGTTTGACAAACTGTATCCGATTGAATAAAGGTAAGATCATTTTCAAGCATTTTTCCAAACACTTGATGTGGCTTGGGATTTTTTTCATAGAAGTGCTGGGTTTCTTCGGATGTGCCTTCTTCAAATATATAATCCCTCCGGCATATTGCTAGCCAAGTGTTAGTAGTGCTGGCGGCTAGCAATTCTTCAATGCATGTTGGAGCAATTAGGTCATCTTGAAATACAAATTTAATCCATTCTCCTCTGGCAAGCTCGATACACTTGTTCCAATTGCCAACGAGACCCAGGTTTTTTTTGTTTTGATAGCAATGTATTCGTTGGTCTTTTTCACTAAACTTTTTGGAAATATCAATGGTATTATCTGTTGATTGGTCGTCAACAATAATCACTTCATAGTCATTAAATGTTTGTGAAAGAATGCTATTAAGAGCTTCTTCAAGATATTTCTCGCCATTGTATGTTGGGACACAGATACTAATGATAGGTTTATTATTTTTCATTTAATTTTCATCTGAGATCAACTTAAAAATGTTATCCGTGACTTTATAAATCTTATCTTTAGCTATTATTGCCCTTGACGAAAAATAGTCTCTTTCTAGCGTATCTAAGAAGTCGAGCTTTTCAGCCATCTCTTTCCATGAGTCTAATAGGAGGTTATTGCTTAAATTGCAAACATCTAAAAATCCTCTCATTTTGTCAACATTAATCGGTGCCACTAAATGTGGTATACCATAAGAAAAAGCTGTAATGTTGCCGTGCATGCTGGTACCAATGAATACAGAGCTAGCAGTAATGATAGAAAGCATGTCATAAATTGAATGAACATTAGCATAAATAAATTGATTATTTGATCGGTCGTTTATTTCCTTCAGTATCACGTCATCATCGTGACAATATCCAATCGGTAATAAAACAATTTCAAGATTTCGCTCTGCTTTTATTTTAGTTAATTGAGTAATTATCTCATCAATACTGGATCGGCATGTGGGGTTTGCTTGAAAACATAAAAAATCTTTTCCGTCTTGTAAACCATGAGCATACAAAATCTCAAGTCCATTTTTCTTATGTGTATTAAAATCAAAAAAGTCACTTATTGTGCAAATAAGATCGGGTGCGACATGTATTTTGTTTGTTACTCCGACATTAATCAGCTTTTGTTTTGACTGCTCATCGCGCAGATAAATAAAAGATGCGTTGTTGAAAGCATTTGTTACTAAAGATTTAACTTGATCTGGAAATTCAAACGGTACACCACATGAACAGTAGATAACTTCATTAAGATGATTAAAATGATTTTTGTCTATAATGAACGGTCCACTTGCCTCGTAGTTCATGTATTTTTCTATAAATTCAAGCACCAAATCAGGAATGCCGAATATTTTTTCCATGATTTTTTGAAGTATAGTTTCATGTCTTATATGTCTATATAACGAGACATAATGTGATGCGAGCATAAATTTGTCGGATCTAATTATGTCTCCGCCCCCAATGATAAGCGATGATATGGCTTCCTGATTGTTTAACACTTTTTGAATTTGCGAGACGTTATAACCTGCATCGCCAAGTGCTGCACCTTCTATAAAAGAAAATGCCTTAGGTTCAACTGTTGAATTATTGGCTAATAAAATTTTATTTAAGCAAATAGGGTAAAGAATGTCACCATAGTTTTCGACATCACATGTACAAAATTGTCCTATTTTTTTCATGAATATTCCTAGAATTTATTATATAAATGTCCAACTTGTAGGTAAGTCAATCAAACCTACCTCTGGTAGTCGGGTTACATCAAACCGACCCGCAACGATAAGTATTGGCATAATATTGTCGGCATACCACAGCATTTGCCGGTATTGATCGAGAAAAGCCAGTCGTAGATTGTAAGATGATGGACGGAGCGGAATATCCGCTAGCCGACAAGTTAGTTGATGTTTGCCTATTTCAAGATTGGGGCGGATATCGGGTAATGCATTGCTAACAGATAGTATGTGGACGAAATCCGAAGTATGAAGACCGACTACAATTTCAGGGCGAATTAAATTTTTATTACATACAAAAGTTATCCGAAGTGTAAGGTCTTCATGGAAATTGACATAGTCTGAAGAGTTACCCTCTTCATCTAGCATTTCGATATTTGTTATTTGTATTGCTCCAGCGTCTGATTGCGAAGAAATTACGCCTTCAATGGGTTTGCGGCGACTCTGCGTTCGCTCTTGTGCTTCGTTGAAGAAAATTCCACATATTTCTGAAGGATTACCATCATTGGAAATTCGACCATGATCCATTAATATAACTCTAGAGCAAATGCGTTCAAGCTGTCGAATATTGTGACCAACAATCAGTACAGTGCGACCCTCACCTTTGATCAGGTGCTCCATTCTTTCGATACATTTCTGTTGAAACATGATATCGCCGACTGCCAGCACTTCATCCACGATCAATATATCTGCCTCCATACTGGTGGCTATTGAAAACCCCAATTTAACTGTCATTCCTGAGCTGTAACGCTTTACCGGTGTATCAATAAACTGTTCCAACTCAGAAAACTCAATGATTTCATCCAATTTTTGCCGAATGATTTTTTTCGGTATTCCTAAAATGGCACCATTGAGAAAAATATTTTCCCGCCCGGACATTTCCGGGTTAACGCCAGCGCCGACTTCAATCAATGGAGCCACGCTGCCGCGGACGATCACTTTGCCTTTAGTGGGTTTACTGATGTTGGCCAGGTGTTTAAGTAGGGTGCTTTTACCTGCGCCGTTATGGCCGATAATGCCGACCACCTCGCCTTGTTCAATCGTAAAATTGACATCATCGAGGGCTTTAAAGTCTTCTCTTTTTTGTACCGGTTTGCCGCCTAAACGCCTGAAGGTATTGAGTACATTTTCTTTAAGGCTGGTGATATGCCCCAGTTGGTATTCTTTGGTTAAATGACTGACTTCTATAATGGGCATGGCTGTATTAATACGATTAATTTTAGAGAGTTTGACTGTTGTTATACTCAAAAAAGTAGGTTGTTAAATAACATCTGCAAACCAGTTTTCAGCGCGTTTAAAAAACACATAACTGAGTGGCAATATCACTAACGTTAAAACCAAGCCGGGATAAAGCGCCTCAAAATCTGGTGGCAAGCCCTTAAGCATGACCCGTTGAAAACTGTCAATAATTCCCGCCAGCGGGTTGAGTGTATAAAGGGTATAAAAATCATTTGACCATTTGCCGGCAGCCTGCTCTACAATCAATTTTTGATAGACCAGACTAAGCGGGTACATAACCGGGGAGCCATACATTAACAAGGATAACGCTATCGGTAAGGCTTGAGACATATCCCGATAATAAACATTAATTGCTGCACCAAAAAAACTGATGGTGAGGGCGACAATCATGGTGTAAAGAATAATGGCGGGAACCCATAAAGCATAAAGTGAGGGCATCATGTTGTAGTAAATCATCATTCCCGCCAGAATAAAAAAGCTGATGCCTAATTCGACTATTTTGGTGACCATGGCGGTGATGGGGAATACTTCGCGGGGGAAGTATATTTTTTTAATTAAGGACGCATTGGAGGTAACGCTACTGACTCCCTCTGAAGCAGATTCCTGAAAAAATACCCACGGAAGTAATGCCGCGAAAGTGAGTATAGGATAGGGGATGTCGCCGGTTTCAATCCCTACAAA
>CAMDOP010000325.1 GCA_945903675.1 Crenothrix polyspora | reverse complement strand
GAATGCCACTTCGAAAAAAGCCCTATTAATTTAGTCTGTCAGTAGTACTACGAATAGACAGACCTAGCGCAGGGATAATACACTCTGAACCCTAGCTTGTTAGTTAGCGAAATAGGCTAGGCGTTGTTTAAATGAGCAAGGTTTTTGGTCATAGCCTGCTGATTGTTAATGGCTAGGTCGTTAGGTTTTACGGGCCATACAGCCGTTTTATAAAATCGTTTTATTCATTGCCAAAAAAAATCAGCTCATTTGCTGGAAGACTCATGCCGACTTTTTGAATGTTTATGACGGCTAATGGGACTTCTAGGACGGTTAATTGAAGGGCTACCAGCTAGATTTTTAATTTATTCCACGGTCATGGTACTTTTTTCTACAGGATTTATAGTTCGCTGAACGGTCAGGCACTATTTTTAAACAAGCATTAGGTTTCACTGAAGAGTCGTAGGCGGATTTAAAGTCGACTAAAACGAATCTAAAAGCTTAAGAGACGAGTTCTAAATATCAAATAACGAATGCTAAACCTTAGTAGACGGTCTAGCTAACGCTGAAAAGCACAGCGTAGTTACCGGCAGTTTTTTTTATACACGTTTATTAACTCAATTAAGGAATTTACTATGTCTGATTTTGTACCAACGACTGATAATGATTTATTGGTTTGGGTTGATCATTTTATAGCTCAAATCAGTGTTGATAATGAAATCGCTGTCGTTGATTTGACAGCATTGACAGCGGCTAAAACGGATTTTCATATTAAGGTTGATCATCTTAATGATGCCGCAGCACAAGCTAAACAGGCAACAGCCGATAAAAATGATAGTCGTAATCATATCGTTAATTTAATCAGGGCAGAGGCGCGTCGCATTAAAGCACGTTCTTCTTATAGCGACGGCCAAGGCGCTCACTTAGGTATTGTCGGAGCAAGAGATAGTCATGATTTAAGTACCTCTCGTCCTGATTTGAGTGGCATTGATCAGACCAATGGTGTGGTCATATTAAATTTTAGTAAATTTAATAGTGATGGCGTCAATATTTACAGCAAACGTGACGGTGATGCGGATTGGGTGTTACTCAATCGAGCCAGTATTTCACCTTTTATAGATACGCGGCCTTTATTACAAGTAGGTAAACCTGAATTACGTGACTACTGTGTCATTTATATTTTGAAAGATAAAGAAATTGGTCACTATAGCGATGAAGTGGTGATTAACTGTACGCCTTAGTGGTTGGTATCGCTGATTTGGTAATGGTGGGAAATTATTAAGCAGAGGGTTATGAAATAATCATGGTCTTTAGCTATTAAACATGTTCACCTCGTGACTACGGTAAGACGAATTCAAAGCGGTAAGGATTTTTAGTTAATTAACACTGTGTCGGGCGTGGCTTTTTGTGCTTGACACAGTATGATTGAATTAAAGATTGATATGAGCTTCCTTCTTCAGTGCATCCTATGGCCCTAGGTTACATTTCCTGAAAACAAATGCACTAAGGCTTTCGAAGACTATAAATAATCAGTTTGTTAACATTCGGTCTTCATGCTTTTCAGTGGATGGCAGAAAACTCAAAAACTTGAGCATCGCTTCATTGAGTATCAGCTTATTTTTGACCTGTTTCTTGCTATAAACTACGCTGATAATGTCGCTTTTTGCCTCCAACCAATCTTGAAGTTCATTGCCAGGATAAAAGCCGCGCTTTTCAGCTTTGTAATAAGCGGCTACAGCAATCATTTGTTCCAGATTAACAGTATGAGTGGCTGGTGCTTTGTTCGTGATCGTCAAGCCGCAACTGATCAGGTCGATAAAGTCTTGCGACACATAGCCTTTCACACCGACTTCCTTAGGTTTAAGCTCAGCTAGAGTCCCAAATAGGCGATCCCATAAGGACAATACAGCGCCATAATTACGGTCATGCTCATGTCGTAAAGTCGAGTGGTGCACACGATGCAAATACGGAGTGATGATGATCCAGCCCAATAATTCTTCAGCTAGTAATACTATATTGCTGTGATGCAACATGATAAAAAAAGTAATGACGAGCTCGTTTGCAAGTAGATATGTTTTTTCTATGCCTAACACTATTACCAGCACCGCCTTCATACCAGTGATGAGTATTATTTCCAAAAAATGCAGCCTGAAAGCCGTAGTTACATTTAAATAAGGATCATTATGATGCACCTTATGCAGCATCCATAAGCCATCAATGCGGTGACTGGCTTTATGCAGGCAATACAACATCAAATCCATCGCTCAGAATGAAATGAAGGCCTTCTCTATGGGGTTTGAAATCGTACTGAGTAAGCCCTTATCTGCATAATGGCTAGCTAACAACAGCAGCGAGGGAATAGACAATAGCGAAATGACTATGTTATTAAAAACAAAAAGTTTGATATTCGCCTGATAAGATGACTGTGCCTGAGTTATGCTCAGCTTCTCTCTAGGAGAATTAAGCTCTAAAACCACCAAGAGCAAAAAAAACATAATCAGGATGTAGGATCCTAGGCTTCCTGACGACAGCTTTATTAACCAGCTAAGATAGTATTCAAGTAAAGTTATTGACGACTTCAGTTCATTTAACATGATCATCTCCTCATTACAAAATTGACATTAAGGATTAGAACAAAAATATATTAAGTGAATATTAAGAAAAATCTACGAGCCATTACATACCCCAAGTTAACAGTAGTTTACTGGGATTGCTTATAGCTTAAGGACAATCTTTGTTTAGCGCTTAAAGTCTCTTAAGCAGCTTCTTGGATAGCAAGGTTTTCATAATAAGGGCCTTGCACAAAATTAAAGCCAGTATCTTCAGCCAGTAGCGCAAAGCTTTTTTGGTCTATTTGTGAAAGTATACTTTGCCCGCCAGCTATTTCTACACGCGCATTTAAATGACGTAATTTATCAGCCAAAGCATTGTCGCTTAGTTGATCTAGTGACCTCGCTGATAAACTAACAAAATTTGGTGTAAGTTGAGTAATCAAATCAAAGGATTGCTCTTCTTGAGCGACATAATCAAACTTAAGCGCAATTTTATAGCCTCGCACTCGATAATTAATGAGGCCAGCAATGAGGGCTGGATAATGCTTGGCATACGGACTACTAACCGCCATGGTAATGACAATGTTTTTGGTTTCTAAGCCGCAATGATTGATGACTTCTTCAAAATAGGCGCCGTGATCTTTTTTAATGCCTAATATATGGCGAGGATCAACTTCAAGAAATAACGCTCCTTGTAAGTGAGCTAAAGGTAAATAGTTAAGCATATGGGTAGTGCGAGATAAACGATCAAAATCGATAATCGATTCGAAATTGTTATCTGAGTGAGCATGATTACTCAACAAGTTTTCTATCTCGTCTGAATACAGGTACTGAACTTCGTGTGTCGAAACCATGAGCTTAGCGGCATGGCCGGTAATTTCATTAGGCTTTTTTGCATGACGTATGGGTAAAAAAAGACTACTGATTTTTATTTGACCGAAGAGAGTGCTGATAACTTCATTTTCTAAAATAAAGGGTCGAAAACTGGAGCGATGTTCTTGTCCGAAACGATCGTTGAAATAATCAGCTAAATTTTGTAAGGGCATAGCTTATTCCTTAATGCTGTTGATAGGGTAGTGTTAATAGCCGACTGAGTAGGTGATTGCCTGATAATGTGAGTCTATTTTAATTGCTGATGTTACGCAGTAACGAGGTTTTACTCTCGTTTGCCGCGACTAGCACCGCAGGTTTTGTTGGGATTAGCCCGAAGGGGCGCGGCATGGATGCCGCGCGTCGGTAGGAGGGCAGGAAGCCCTCTCTACCGACCCCCGACAATACCGAGGAGCGCAGGAGAAAGCGGCAACCGAGCCGCCTTTTCTTTGGATACTTTCTAAAGGCTGCGCAAAAGAAAGTATCTCGCCTTCGGGTGCGAATACCCGATTCAAATAATAATTGCGATAGCGATCTCATTATTTGTTTTTTATAAATCGCTGAATGGCTGCGTAACATCTGTTAATTGCAAAAAAAGCGGGCCTAAGCCCGCACAAAAACAATCCCTGTTTACAGGAGAGACACACGATCAATCACACATTTCAAACTACATCTCTGTAGTTTGCTGGGCTTGGGTATAGTCTAGGTACATTGTTTGTTTAAATAAAACGGTATTATTAGAAGTTGGTATCTAATAAATAGATGGTTGAGCTTTTTAGCTGGTTGTACCAACTTGTGGAAAGGTAAATGAA
>CAMDOP010000324.1 GCA_945903675.1 Crenothrix polyspora | reverse complement strand
TTATAGTGTAAAAAATCTTGTAAACTCAAATTTTCACGGCAAACTGTGTAGCATTAGATTAAAACTCATTGGGACTTTAGTCTCGTTTGCTTAACACTCCGGATTTCTATATGACAGTATCTAAAACCAAAGTAACCTGCTTTCATGATGGCGAATGCCCCATCTGCAACATTGAAATCAATGCGATGAAAAAACTTGATAAAACGGGTAATGTTAAGTGGGTAGATATTGCTCAAGATAAGGCTGCCTTGGCGACAGCGGGCTTAACCTACCAACAGGCCATGGAGCGCATGTATGTTGTCGACGAAAATCAGCAGCTACAATCTGGTGTGTTGGGTTTTTTATACCTCTGGAAACAACTGCCTTATTACCGGCGTATTGCTCCAATTATAGAAAACATTCCGTTACTACTGCCTGTCATGGAGTTTTGCTATGGTATATTCGCACGCTATCGTTTGCCGCTTACCGGTAGATCACAGCTGATTAACTAATCTGTATTAACAATAAATATAGCTTTGAAATAGCATTATAAAATGCCCTTAATTTATATAATTCCCAATCAGAATATATTGAATCTAAATCTGTAGAAGCTGTGTACACATTTATGTCAGAACATTTAGATATTATTATGAGTTCTTTACCTTTATCGTTATTAAAGCAACATTCCAGTTTTACTGATAAATCGTATTCGTCATAAACTTCTTTTAGCTTACCAACAACATTAAAATATAAATTGTACTCATCGCTATAATCTATTTTTTTTTCTGCGTAGCAATAGTTAATATGATATTTCTTTACTATTTCCTCATCAAAACCGTCAACATCTCTGCCCAATAAATCTCGTTTACTGATATACCATCCATAATTTTTATTAATTTCTTCTTTTGCTGCGCCTTTAATAATACTTAAAAAAAGTGAATTAATATTAGAAACAATCTTATGTTTTTCTAATTGAAGCGTAGAAGAATGTTGTCTATCTTCAAAATATAGCGAGACGTATTCAGTAATAGAATCTTTTTCTAGTTCTCTACCAATCTGTATTCCTAAATAAAAAAGTTTCTCAGCATCTAAGTATGACTCAAACAGCTCAGACAATTCATTTTCTAACTCATTTAACTTACTCATATATTTATAGTAGATATTGTTCTGTCAACTTACACTCTAACACACTCATAGCAACGTGTTTACTGTTTAAAGCAGCTTGGAAAAATGACCAGTTACTCCGTGAAAACATCACCAAAGTTGATTGTATTGGTCAACTAAAACAGGACACTTTATTAAGCAGATTCCTTATAGAATTCCCGTTCATATTCGAGCGGAGATTGATAACAGTGTTTGAATGCATGCGGTTACCATTATAAAAAGCTAAATAATCAATAATACTCAGCTTTGCGGACGCTTTAGTTTTAAATCTTTCGTAATTAATTTGCTCATGCTTTAAACTTCGGAATAATCGCTCAGTAGGGGCATTTCCCAACAGTTACCTTTACGATTCATACTTTATTGCATCTTCATGATACCTAAGTGCTCTCGATATTCTTTGCTGGCATATTGACTGCCTCGATCAGAATGATGCCATAATCCAGGGTCAGGTTTTCGTCGCCGAACATTATAAATCTGTCTCTAGAAGTATCCTGTTTAATTATACTATTTCAATAATTATTGGTTTATAGTTAACGCCTATGCCCAATAGTTTTGAAATTGGATTTAATACGAGTTCTCATTAAATAGTCAAACCATGGAAAAGTAACACACCAATTAGCGCTACAGTTATCACCAAGATGATGCTCATAATGCCAAAGTAAATGTCTCTTAGCCCAAACTGGATCGAGGTGAGCTTTGCGGTGTTTATAGTAATACAGTATTAATGATGCATACACCATGCAGGTAAATACTGGGAAAAACATAAACAAGGGTATATGCAGTAATACAATCACTACTAACACCACCAGTTCTTTGGTTTGGACGTTCCATTGAGTTAGTTTCAAAGATTGGTAGCCTTGATCAAGCATTAAGTTTTTAACGCAAATAGCGTGATGATCATGAAAATGATAAGCCCAGAAGCTATGCGGATTTTTTCCTAACCCATGCAAGATATATTTATGCATTAGCCATTCACCTGCATTGGCATATATTAGCCCTAAAATAAACTGAATAACGAGGTTACTCATAAAGCACCATAGGTAACTTTCACTTAGTGAAAGCAGATAAACAATAACATTATGATGACTACATTATTTTTTAGTTAGAAGAGTCGATCGATTTATTGTTGAAATGTTTTTAATTAAAAATTTTCAAGTGAAGAATTTAAATGTTTGCTGAAATCAAGAAATGCTTTTTTGTTAGTTGGTAACGAGAGTACATTATCGTCAAGCTTCTTTGATACCTGTTGGTTTTTCATAACTAATCCATAATGATAGGAATACCAATCGACTTTTTTATATTGGCATTAAGAGTAGATTTAAACCTACTTTTTAGAAGCTGCATTAAGCAGTTATAGCATACCTAATGCAACCTTGAGTATATCATCAAAAAAATAATTACCAAGTATTTATTACTAAAGTAATAGAGGTGGTATAGGGATCCTTAACTACGACATTTAGATCATGCTAAATAAGAGCGTGTCCAATATTTATACGATCTAAAGAAACAGCCTATTGATCAGCTTGATGGCGTTAAATGTGAGTATTTGACTATATAGTTATCCACAGATTTTGTGGATTGATTAGAGATATTTAGCGTCATAAGCTTTTCGTTTTTAAACAAAATACGGTCGCTTTTTATCAGTATGCTCAGATGGACGTCTTCTATCAATGGATAAATTGTTTATTCCTCTATCAGAGAAGTGACTAATATTATCTAATACTGATTCAATAGCCATAAGATTGCCTAAAGTTAAATAAAGCTCACTTCAGTAGGAAAGTGAGTTTCAGATAGACCCGCACCAAAGGGTGGGTATTTCATCACCAATTGTATTTTTTAATTAAAGGTAACAACTATGAACTAATATGACAGAATGTTCAGGTACATTATTTGTCAGATTATAAATAAATGAAATCCGTAGTAATACCTATGCTGAGGATTAAATGTAATTACTTAACTTTAAATGCAACGAAGCCACGAAGATATTGTATCAACGAGGCTTCTATGAAATCGGCTTATGTAAGTAGCTTTAACTCTATCTTACAAAAAGCTATCGGTTTTTGGTGTGTGATGTGGTGGTTGTAGTGCATTTACTAGCGCTATATTGCTAAAGATAAGCTTATCTAGCTTAGAGTAAAGGTATATTGTGTAGTTACTTAGCACATCATTTTTATTGGTGGGTGGCGAATCCACGTTACTGTCAATTTTTTTTAAATCTGATTCCGTGTTCATGGCTACTACCTAAATAAAAAAACCTATTAATTTCCAGATAAGTATTTTGATATAAACCTAAGGGGAAACGCTGCATTATGTAGTTATAACTACCCAAAGCATTGGTACGACTGTTGCCAATATAAATAGTTCTATAATCATAAAAATAAATACCAAGTAACACTGTATGTAATCATTAAAGTAATCGTTGTATCAGAAGCATGGATAATTACCAAACCATATTGGCTAGAGCAACAAAGATTAAAAAATGCTCCACTGGAGCCTAAACCACCCAAGACAAGGCAAGATGTATGAATATAACTACTCAGTCGTGAGTCACCTTAGTAGCGCTCTTAATTGTCGGTATAAGGCATCCTAAGCACTTAATGACGCAATAAATTATGAATTGACGAACTATCATTAGCGCATGAATTCAATCTAATTAAGGCTTGCAAGGGCATGATGACAGCTACTAAATGTAGCGCGATAGCCAGATAAGGTCGAATGATGACCCATTACATTTAACGATGTAATAACGTTATTGACGGGCATTTTTGACGACATGATAACAGCATGGGATCAGTAAAACTAGGATATGGCAGACCCCAAGGTTACCCCAAGGGACTATTTGCTCGTTTGTAACTTAATAGGGTGAGGGAAGGCATAATCAGGGCAATGGTCATCTCCATATTACCCCCATGTCAAATGTTCTCGCCTATAATCATTCTTAGATTCAACTAATAAGTGCAATTCATTTTTAACAGGAAAGAAAGTGGTTAGCTGATATAGTTCAGGGCTTTTTCAATCCGACCAAAGACGAGGACGCTTATGAAAGGCTATAAACAGCTAACCAAGATACAAAGATACCAGATT
>CAMDOP010000323.1 GCA_945903675.1 Crenothrix polyspora | reverse complement strand
TGCTTCTTCAAAAGCGACACCATGATTTTGAAGATTTAACTTATTTTTATTTTCGTCCCATTCAAATTGCATAAGCTTTTCCATTGCAAATTCTTGATTAAAGTATATCACAACAAAATTACGCTTCTAGCATGAATGACCGCTGAAATTGGCGGCGATCTGGTCTCAATTCTTCTTTGGATTTATCGTTTGCCCACCATTTGTGGATAGTGAGCGTTAACTACCTCGCCTGACTTTATTTAGGTGTAGTTTATACTTGCACCTAACAATTAAATAACCTATATTCAGATCTTAATACAGATCCGTTATGAGTTTTCATTATGTCCACAATACAAATTTCCGAAGATATATTGCCACTGGGTCAGTTCAAAATTCAGGCCTCCGCACTGTTAAAAAGCATTAATAGTAGCAATCGATCCATCATCATTACCCAGAACGGTAAACCCGCAGCAGTTGTGCTATCGCCCAGCGAATTTGATCGTTTAAATACCCAATCCAGATTTCTATCCGCCGTGCAACAAGGTTTAGAGGATGTCCAAGCTGGCAGAGTGATTGATGATGATATGCTGGATGTGGTCTTGGAAGGCAAAATTGCGAAGTTGTAAATTGCGCTGGAGTGATCGATCCACAGATGACCTTGCTAACATATACACCTTTATTGCGCGGACCAACCCTAAAAACGCCATGCAATGGGTGGAAAAACTTAGAAACCGTGCAAGAAGTGCCGCCAATTCGGCGTTAATTGGCCGAGTGGTGCCTGAGTTAGGTCAAGCAGATATTCGAGAGGTTTTTGTAGACCACTATCGAATCGTCTATCACGTCGAAGCAGATGGCATATCGATATTGATAGTGTTTGAAGGCCATCAATTATTTAAGCTATAAATCTCTGAGCATGAATAGCTTGAGCCTAATTTAAGCCTTATGCATTTTGACCTTAGCTAGCCACAAGCTCATCCCCGTATAATTCATACCTACGGTATCGACCCCAGATCTTCATTGGTCTGAATCCACCACTACGATAGCCGGTTGAGAGAGCAGGAAACTAGACTGACACCCTCTGCCACGTGGATCAACGCTTACCTAAACTAAAGCAGCGGTTTTGCCAGCCACTATAAGCCAGCACCGACGACCCAGATTGGCTTTAGCACTATACTCCCTACTCACAGCTCAAAAACCTACACCTAAATGGACAATTCGCTTTAAGAAAGCGACACATGGCGTTGCTAGACCCTAGCAATAACGGATCAAAACCCACTTCTATTTTAATAATGATTGGCGTTTTAACTTCTCTTATTCAAAAAAAATGTTATTATGTGCGCCTAAGTTGGATGCTGTGTAACAGCAAAGCGTTTTTAATATACGATTAGGGAGAAACCATGCTTATTTTGACTCGTCGAGTAGGGGAGACTTTAATGATCGGTGATGAAGTAACGGTCACTGTCCTTGGAGTGAAGGGAAACCAAGTTCGTATAGGTGTTAACGCACCTAAAGATGTTTCTGTACACAGAGAAGAAATTTACGAAAGAATCAGAAAAGAGCAAGCTGAGACTGGAAGTTCAACTAGTATAGAAGAGTAAACAATTTAGGAGAGATGGCCGAGAGGCTGAAGGCGCTCCCCTGCTAAGGGAGTATGGGCTTTAACTCCCATCGAGGGTTCGAACCCCTCTCTCTCCGCCACTATTTAAAATCCATTATTTTTAAATTTGAGGTTGACACAACCTTAACAAACAAAGATAATGGCGAGCTTAATAAAGCGCCCATAGCTCAGCTGGATAGAGTAATCGGCTACGAACCGATCGGTCGGGAGTTCAAATCTCTCTGGGCGCACCATTAAGAAAAAAGTTTAATCCCCTGTAGCTCAGTTGGTAGAGCGGGTGACTGTTAATCACTAGGTCGGCGGTTCGAGCCCGTCCGGGGGAGCCAAATAAATCAAGCCTTAGAGTCAAATCTAGGGCTTTTTTTTGCTCGGTATTTTTCGGATTAACCTCGGGTAACTTTGAAACCATAAACACCCGCAACAACTGCCAACAATTCAATCACAAAAGCGGTCTGCACTGACTTTCATTTAAAGCATTAAATAAATTTTCTCAAACCCGCACCCTCCAACAGTTCGCGTATAATCAAATGACTTTCAATTAGCAAAACCATAAAGAATTAATACGCCATGTACCTGTAAAGTTGAACTATAACAATTAGGACTTTTAAATGAATGAACCAACTAAAATAAAATCAGAAGATGGTTACACATTTTATCGTTTAGACGATGGTCGTTACGCCGATTCTTCTGAAGAAAAAAATATTGATATGAGCTGGAATTCATTTATTGATATAACTACTTCCTTTCACGAGCAAAGAATAGGTTATTGTGTTTATTTCTAATGAGTAATGCCCAAGAATAGACCATCCATAACTTGGATAAGCTTTATTTTTCTTTAAATACGTAACTGAAAAACCTATTTTAAAATTCAAACTTATAGTGCTTACTCCAATCTTTCACGTACCATTAAAACAAATCGTTAGTATTTGAAACGATCAATTTTAGCGCTGTTTTTCACGGATTAGCTGGCCAATTTTACAAGCTGCTTCAAAGGCTTGTGCATCACTTTTACTTAAGTGCATCAATTTGTCTTTTTCAATAATATCTTCTGCTTTTTCAAGCGCCTCTTGTACTAAAAACTAATTCAGCGACACTCTCTAAGGTCAGCAGCTACTCGTAGCGGCCTAATAAAGCTGCATCCATTGTTAGGCGAGTTTTAAATATATTATTTTTTAAACACGTCACAATTTGTCGCTATACTGACATAGAATCAACTCTATGCACTTAAGTGCTAAAATAAAACTATCCCACCAGCTTTGGAATTTACTTATGACGACATCTGCACCCAGTAAATGGGAACTTATAAAAGAAATAACAAAAGATTTGTGCTTAACAAACAATGGAAGAGTTACCATTAATGACGTGAAAATGAAGTTTGAAGAACTTTATCCTCTTAAAACATCTAGTGATATAGGGGATGATATAAGAATGATGACGATAAACTCAAAATCAAGATTAAGTCATCTAAGCATCTATGGTAAACCCAGTATAAATAGTAAACTTAGATACCCTAATTTTAAAGACTCCATCAAAGAATACCCTCGAATTTCAGATCCAAAAAATGCACGAGATGTTTTGTTTTATTTAGAAGATTATAGCGTTTTTGAACTATACGAACCCTCCAAGCATGGTATCTGGGAGATAGTGTTAAACGAAAATGACGTAAACTTTATAGCTAAACGCTAAGATAATTCAGTTAAACAACAGTAAATATTCAGTCACCTCTATTTTTTTTCAAAGAGGGAGGCTGAATAATTACCAAAATGGAGTGCAATAGCTTCAGCTATTGCCTTTTAAAACAGCTGAAGCTGTTTTACTCCAACTTAACTGTGGACAGTGCTTTGTAGAGGGGGACTGAATAATTACAAACAACAAAGCATTGCTAGCAGCCACTTATGAATCATCCAATATATCTTGATTACGCAGCCACAACCCCTATGGCAACCGAAGTGGCTTTAGCAATGGCAGAGTGTTTAACCTTAGAGGGTGATTTTGCAAACCCAGCCTCTTTACAACATAGCTTTGGTGAACGCGCTTACAACTTAATCGAAACTGCTCGTGTCGAGATAGCGCACATTTTAAAATGCAAAGCCCACGATCTTATTTTTACCTCAGGTGCGACAGAAGCTAATAACTTAGCTATCAAAGGCCTTGCACTTAGCCCGCAAAACACACGTAAACACATCATTACTAGCGCCACAGAACACAAAGCCGTTATAGACACCTGCAAATATTTAGAAACCCAAGGCTTTAAGGTCAGCTATTTAAAACCTGAAAACAATGGCCTTATCAACCACGACAGACTCTTAGCAGCCATCACCTCAGAAACCTTCCTTGTTTCTTTAATGCACGTTAATAATGAAACGGGGGTTATTCAAGACATTGAAGCCATTGCACTAGCACTCCAAGATAAAGACTTACACTTTCATGTTGATGCCGCTCAAAGCGCCGGTAAACTCGAGATAGACTTAAGCCAAACGCCCATTGATTTCCTCTCAATTTCGGGGCACAAATTTTATGGCCCGAAAGGTATCGGCTGTCTTTATGTCCGCAACAGAAAGCAACAACGTTTAATGCCCTTAATGCAAGGTGGAGGCCAAGAATATGGACTTCGACCTGGTACTTTACCGACTCATCAAAT
>CAMDOP010000322.1 GCA_945903675.1 Crenothrix polyspora | reverse complement strand
TGACTTATAACTGGTCTGTGTTAACGACTCAATATCCAGTTCTATCTTTATCTTTGGGTGCTCCCGGTAATATCAACAGGGCTAGTTTTTATGATTACTTAATATGGTTAGTGGATACTCAGAATGGTGTTTTTCTTTACGATATTGCAACCAATCAATATACCTTAAGTGCAAACGTAGCTTCATCTGGGACTGCTGAATCATTAAATCCCCTCGAAATCGCCAAGTTTGGGATGAGTTATCCCGAGGTAAGGCGGTATCAAGCCAATGTATTAAACTCTTATTCAGCATCACCAAAAACCACATCAATTAGCAATAGTCAAATGGTCAGTCCAATCCGTCATGATTATATTGCAAGTTATCCTATTGCCTCAGACATGACGTCGAGAGTTACATTAGAAACAGCAAGAATGAATCAGCCTTTAACTGAAGTATGGGTTGAATATCAAAAAGTCCAGCTACAATTCACTTCTCCGGGACAATTAGTTGAGTTTAATAATTCACCAGCATGGAATTCTTCAATTTTTGTCTATGGAAAAACCTATAAAGTTAAAACATGGCGATTAAATGCCCGTGCCGTTGATGAAAACTGTCTTGTTAATTTAAATAATGCTTATGGAAAGTATACTATTGATCATTCAATTTTTTTAATGACAAGTACGGACTTAAGCGTACCACTACCCTCTTATAATATCCCTATCTATCCTTTCTTTGTGGAAGGCACAATAGTTAGTGAAACAGGAGCCGCTGCAGATTCAACCTATCAATTTTATACTGACTCTACTACCTCAGCTAATTATTACCAAATAAGTATTCCATTATGGGCTAATCAAAATGTACGGGCTAGTTATCAACCCAATTTTGATGCAGGGCAATTTTATTTCCCCCCCTATAAGAATGCTAGAGTATTAGTTGGTTTAGGGTTTGACAATGCCTATATATCGGCTTTTCTTGACTGGGCTACGGGGACAGCATTAACTTTAGATTCTCAGGGTAATCAGTTGGTGATGGGGCAATCCACAACAAGCCAAAACATAATTAAACATAGTTATGTTGATAGTAAGCCAGAGCTACAAATCCAACGAACTGATGCTAAAGACACTGAATTATTACAGTTTTCTGACGGATATATTATTTTACAAACTTTGTTGGGAGAATAACTATGGCTCTTACTTGTAAGGTTGAGTTGAGTCAAACAGCGGGATTGACGTTAACTGTTATTAATAGCGCAGGTAATATTACGCAAACAGCTGTGTTTGATGGAACTGCTATGACTTTTACCTGTAAGGGGCAAAGTGCTACTAGCACTATTGTTCAAGATTCAGATAGCATCACTGTCAATTGTCAAACTTTTACAGTAAATGCAGATACGATAACATGTAAATCTACCAAAAATACGTCCCATTCAGCTGAGGGTACTTTCACCATAAATAGCACAGGGAATTCATCGTTTACTTCATCAGCAGATACGACAATTGCACCTACATCGAATTTAACTATGAAAGCAGCCGATTTTTCTACTACAGCAACTAGCACCGCTAAAGTGACAGGAGCAACAACAACTATCACCGGTAGCCAACAAGCTACTGTGACGGGTGCTGAATTGGCACTTTCAGGCACTTCAAGTGCAAGTCTAAACGGCGCTACAATAACGATTGATGCTGACTCGACTATGTCAATTTCAGGATTAACGACGACTTTGAAAGGATCAACCACCGCTATTCAGGGTAGTTTGGTTACTTTAGGGGGGTAAGGCTCATGAGTGAAGATATTATGTCATATCATACTTTTCTTGAAGAGCTCCAAGATCTAGCAAATTTTAGACTTGAATATTCCCTTGATAATCCTGATGCTTTATTAGAAGCTGAAGATCCAGATGTAAAACGGATAATAGAAGCACTAGCATTCTTTAGTGCACGCACTAAAAAATCAGCCCTCCGTAATATGGATGCTACAAATAGGCGGCTGTATCAACAGTTTTTTTCGCATATGCTTTCTCCTTTACCTGCAATTGTAATGTTACAAGCCATTCCAAATGGACATTTGACTGAAACATTAATTGTCCCAGCGGGTACAGAATTTGCGTTAGAACCAATAGAAGGTGGCTTGGTAATGTTTCGTAATACTCGCACATTACGAATACTCCCTATAAGAATAGATGGTTTTAAACAAGAGCTTTCCAATGGTAATGGTATTAGACTATTGTTATCATTTCAGGCTGATTTTGCACTCAATGAAGATGTTGGCGTTATTGATTTATATATTAATTATTTAAATGATTTTGCCCTATCCCGAAAGATATTGTATTTTTTGCAACAATCTTTAAAAAATGTAACTGTCCAGTTTGGGTTTTATGATGAAACTCAACCAAGCAATCCCTGTGCATTTAATTTTAATCCCCCACCTGATGAAGTTTCTATTGATGAATTTCGTCATCCTCTTGAAATTGAGCGTAATTATTTTCAGTTCCCACAACAAGAACTTTTTTTGGAATTAGATATTCCTTTGGCGCCTCGTAACTGGAAACAATTTACTGTTATTTTCGAATTGGACCAACCTTGGCCACGACAACTTCGATTAAACCAAAGTTTATTTCAACTGTTTGTGTCGCCAGCGATTAATAATATAAAGGCAATAGCGCAACCTATAACTTGTGATGGTACTGAAGAACGCTACACGATTCGACATCCAATACCAGAAATGGGTTTTAGTTTACAAAACATACTAGGCGTTTATGAAGTTGGTATTAAAGGCATGTTACCATTTAGGCCGGGTATTCTAGCCGGTGGCAATGGGTCCTACGAAATTGAGCAGGGACCGAGGCAAGACAGTCCGGCCAATTTATATTGGTTAGTACCACATTACCCCACTGCTTTCGATAAATCTAGGACATTGCTGGTTGAAGCATTATGGCAACAACCATGGTATGACCAAATAATAGAAAGCCAATATACATTTAGGTTTTTTAATAAGCATAATCAAGGTGTGCAATGGCAACCGTTAACTAAAATAATGCCTCATTCAGAAAATCACCAGTTAGATAATGTAACGCAATATATTAATTTATTTACTCTTATGCACATTACTTCCTTTAACATCCATCAACTAAGAGAGCTTCTCATAGCGTTGGGAAGTATAACGACAGGGATATATAAGAACGTATTCAATGGACTTGTTAACATACGCATGGAAGAAGAGCCTTTGGGTGAAGGAACTGTTATGCAGAATAAACAAATATATTATTTAGAATTTAAGTCTGATATAGCAATTGGGATTGAATTAATTGTACCTTTCGTCTTTCATGTTGGGAGGGTTCTAAATTTGTGGATAAGTGATGTGGTGGTAGATACTCGTTGGGAAATACTTGATGATAAATCCGATAGCATTTCTAAGGAATACAAATGAATCAGCAAGTATGGGAGATAATTGGTGCTATAAATAATTTATTAAATTCGTTACAGCCACTAAAAAAATCTGTCGAAATTAAGGTTATTGATTTGGTAGAGTTTCGCAGTAAGTTACGAATTGAATTAGAAGCTTTACGTGAATTACTTATTGCACAATATTCTGAAAGGGATGCCTATTTGGTATTATTTCCAGTGATTGCTCATTGTGATGAATTCATCAGAAAATCACTAGTGAATAGTGATCAACTCAATTGGCCTTCATTTCAAGAAGAGTTCTATAAAGTCGATGATGCAGGCGATGTGTTTTATGATTTACTTGATGATTTATTAGCCAAGCCAGAGACCTTGCCACTCGTTTATGAGATATATTTATTTTGTTTAAAAGATGGTTTTTTGGGTCGTTATAGCGTTTATCCCCAAACAATTGCTGAGTATATTAAAAAACTAAGTAAGCATATTGTGCTATACCCATTACAATCAAAATTAACACAGATACCTACGCCATCAAAACGATTTTTCTTTCGAATCCCTAATTATTCTTATTATCTAGGCGCTGCTTTATTGCTATCAGGCGTTTATTTTTTACTCATATTTTTGGGAAGTTTGTGGAAACCTTATGTATGAAAAGTACTAAATCAGAGTCTCGATTGGATGCTTTGTTTTCCATTAGTAAATTACAGAAAAACTGGGAAGGACCCTCAAAACCAGCATTTGATTTATTTAATATTGATCCAGAGTCATTGATATCTGTAAAATTTAACGAACTGGATTCTTTAATTAATAAGTTTTACATTGATAAGTCTAGATTATCAGTAAAGTTGGATGAATTAAATGACAAAATTAGTCAACTAGTTTCAGTTAATGCACAA
>CAMDOP010000321.1 GCA_945903675.1 Crenothrix polyspora | reverse complement strand
TAAGGAGAAAGGTACTTAGTAATCTTCCACTTAAAAAGAATAAACTCAGCCGTTAGTGCTACTGTTAATCATTAGGTCGGCGGTTCGAGCCCGTCCGGGGGAGCCAAATAAATGAAAGCCTTAGAGTTAAATCTAGGGCTTTTTTTATGCTTGAAATAATTCGGGTCATTGCCGGGTCATGAGCATGTCAAATATTGCCTACTTTTAGGGTAACGGTAGTATATTGTTTTTGACACTTCGATAATGAATCTATAATTTCTTGCCTGAGTTCTTCAGGTTCAAGTACTTCAATCCGGTCACATTCACCCAAAATCCACCAACGTAATTGCCAGGTATTGGTTATATTCGCCGTAATTTTTCGAAACCCTGTGCCATCAACAGCGCTGATTAGTTGGTTCTCACTTAATCGAGTTTCTTCCAGCATCAATGCCAAGTGATCACAAATGCGGGCTTTAAATTGGATAGCTTGCGCAGAACCAAAGTGACCTTTCTTCTCTGCGAAATCGGTTAAATTAAAAGCCGGTTTGTGACGACAATCCGCTTCCAGTATTTGGGCTGATTGCATTCTTTGTAAAGCATACAAATAGACTTCTTCATAATCATTGGTCATTGCCGCCAAATAAGTAACAGGGCCACGTTGAAGTAAACCTTGAGGATGCAAGCGGTAAGATTTTAATTTTGAGTCTGCGTGCATCGTTGCCAAGTAACTAACTTGCAGTTGTTTTTCATTTAATAAGGCTTCATGGACAGTCCCTAAAATAGCTTGGTTGATTGTGGGTGGAATTAAAGGTTGGGCGGGTTGGACAACACAAAACTTATCAGGCCAATGTGTGTACTGGCTTTTTTTGTGCAGCTCCAGTGACTGATGCGCTTTATTGAAAATATCATGTAAAGACCGAGTGAGTAATACCGGTAAAGACTGGCTGAGGTAACGTTCAACCATCACCAAAGATAAGGCTTCAGGCAGCGTTATGCCACCCGTGGCCTGGTTGTCTTTGCCGGACCAACGGTAGCCATGCGCCAAGCCCTTTTTAATGTCACCGGCAGCATTGCTATTGTCGTTACAGTCAAGTTGCTGGTAGGTTTCTAATAATGATTTTAAATCACGGCGGATACTGTGAGTTTCAACAGCATAACCTTGTTGCTTAAGATCAGTCACTATTTCAGTGACCGTCACCCAACGCTCAGAGATACCACTCAAACGGCGTATGGCCTCCAAGGCCAGCAAGCGTCTTTGAACAATCGCTTGTGATTTTTGATCAGACACAAATCAACTCCATGATGATTATTTTTACACGAATAGTGATGAATAAAAGATTGGATATTTCTTAATTAACGCTTACTGATTTTTTGTAACGGCTTATACGTTAGGTAAAAAATAATTACACTATGCATTTACTATCAACTTTACCACTAGATATTTTTTTCGAATAGCACGAAATATTTCCGACCCTTACACAAATTGTAAGGGTCGACGCATAAACTACTTCTACAGTAGATAAACAGAAAATAGTTGCTGACATTATTAGTCGATAAATTTTAGGGGGATTGTATGGCACATTTAGCATTTGAAATCGGTTTTGATCATTATCGTTTTGATTTGCCATTAGATATCGCTCGCTTTGCAGATCATCACCGTCAGCAAATCCGTTATGGCTATGATGCAGCAAAAATGCAATCTATCACCAAAAAACGTCCCGACCTCTATGAGAGCAAACTACTGACCTTAAGAGATCGCGCTTTAAGTAAAGGATTGGATGTATCAATAACGACCAATGATTTACGTGCAAGGTTACAACTCACCCAAGGTTGTTGCCCTATCACAGGAAACTCCTTCACCTTTGCCGAACACAAGGCAACAGATTGGTCAGTCGACAGGGTCAACAATAAACGAGGTTACTACCCAGATAATATAGAAATAGTATCAGTAATAGCTAATCAAGCAAAAAGCGACCTGGACTTGGCCGGTATTATTAAACAAGCCCTTGGCAAAACTAAACCCGGTAGCTTGTTATCTGAGGCCGAATGGTTCCGTATGGCACGCTTTTATTATCAAAAGATGACGCTATTAAAACCGTTAAGTTTCTGTAAGCTCTTATCAGATAGCCAAGTGCTTTATGATCAAGTGGTATTAATGCAATTGTTCAAAAAAGACGCCAAACAAGCAAAACCCTTTTTACAAACATTACAAAAATACAGTAGTAAAGAAACAGTATGCAAAGCCAGTAAGCTCACCCAAAAGCGTGTTTACCAGCATGCCGGTATAGAAGTAGAGGTCTTATATAACAGCCCTAAGCTCTATCAATGGGTGCAAGCTTTTATAAAAGCCATTAATGCTCATAGTACAGAATTTGACATGTTACTCATGGATTGCCTGTTTGCTTAAAAGATTAAACAACATACTTTTAATGCGCTATCCGTCAGCTACTAAGCGCAACATTTTGCTATGAATTGGTTTTAAGATGGTAACTATGAACTAAACAGGAAAGTTTGTATGGGAATAATGGTAGACTCCATCAAAATCGGCGCATATATACTTACTTATAACTCGGCAATATTTGCATAACACACATAAATTATTTTTTGCGGCATGGAAAGTACACTTAAATTTTTAAATTCTAAAAAAGCCTCATTTGGTCGTCATGAGACCTTTGCGTTGCGATACGCTTAGCTTACTAAGAGCTTCTAGGGGTTCAATAAAAATCAGGCTGTATTATTTCAGGTGAAACCATCGTAGGATTTTGATCAAAATATGGTTGCCGCCAACAAACGATACTTTAAGGATATATGATGTTAGCTGTAATAATGTCTGTGAATAATACAGATTAAGTTTATGGCTATTTATTAAATCCAATATTTTTATCACAAATTGTAATTAATCTTTTGGAGCGAAATTATTTTGTCGTATGAGCAAGCTTATTGGTCTGAAAATAGAATCCCAAAATGGGTTTTACAGATGATAAATATTGGATATTCATGGGAAAAAGATCGATTTCCATGGAAAAGAAGAGTCTGTTTTATTTCAATGCCTTGTACAACCATTTCCGCGCCTTTATTGGCGTTAGGCGCATTAAGAAAAGATTTGGAGAGAAAAAATGCTAATAATATTGATGGGCATTTTGATGTATTAAAAAGAGCGCGTGATATTTATTTAGAAAATAATGATATTTCAGAGGCTTTTCTTCGGGATAGAAATGATAATAAATGGAAGTTTTTTAATGGAGAAAGTGAAATTAATAAATTTGATGTCATTGATGCTAGTTATAAACCTCTAATTAAAAGAAAAGGCAAACAAATTAACAACCCTAATATGCAATGTCGTAGCTCAATTACAAAAGATAACGCTAGACATTGGAGGCTGGAAGGTTATCCAGTTATTGAAACAGAGCAAACAAGTAATGAATTGTATAAAAATGATTATCTTTTAATTCCAAATTGCGATGGTGAAATTGAAGATATCAACTTGAGTTGTTCATATAATGGACTTTTGCTTGTTGGGGATGGAGAAGGCTTACATACAAATTACATGCAGGAGATTTACAATGTAAATTTTTGTAAAGATGATCTAAGCGTTAGTCTTGGTCAATTATTGACCTTACATGCTGAGAATAATAGTGTTAAAAGGATTTCTTTCTGTAATGAAAAAAAAGTTAGTCAGCAAAAAGAAGATTACAAGTTGATAGTAGCTGATGGATCAATTGCTTTTTTAAATGCATTAGAGAATTTTAAAAATTGTGATGTTATTGGTTTATTTAGTCGTGATGAACCCATAGATAATTTAGGATTACTATCCAATAAATTACAAGAAATAAAAAGATATTATAAGGATATTGATAGTTATCTTCCTTTTGAAAATATGCATCCATTTATTAACAAATATCTTATTGAAAGGAATCAATAAAATGAAAGCAACTGATTTCTTTGATTTTCTTGAGAATTCAAAATTTGAAATGTCAATTTTCAGTATTGAATATAATTTAATAAAAACAATTCGATTTCTTTTAAGATCTATATATACAATGCTTATAGAGGCGGAATCAAATGAATCTATAACATCTGCATTTCGTCTCGAATTACTTAAACTTCAGTCATCCCTGCTACCACCATCAGTTGAATTACTTAAAGAGTGTGATTTGAACAGTTTTGAGAGAAATAAAGCTAGATTGGGTAATGATTTTGCAAATAGTTGCAATTTACTTGATAAAGCAATTCGTGCATTTAGTGATAATGAATCACCTTTTAAAAAAAAATTATTAGAAGTTGTATTGTTAGAGTTAC
>CAMDOP010000320.1 GCA_945903675.1 Crenothrix polyspora | reverse complement strand
TTTGTGCTCGAAATTGTTCAGCGCTGTATCAACAAGCACATCGAATTTTTATTACAAAAGACAAAACGGATCTTCATAACGCCAGTCAGATTAATGACGAAGGGTTATTTGAATTATTGGCATCTGAGTTTTTGAGCGAACTCTAGTTATGGACAGCATTGTTGGATAACTTATAGGTGCTGTCTGGCTAAAGACTTTCGGAGATGCCTCTAATAAATATAAGTAAAAATGATGCGGGATTGGGCGGATTTTCTTGATTCAATAATGACAGAACAAACAGTAATACAGGCTAACTTTAGGAAAGCGGTATAATTTGCACAGATACACAGATAAGCGCACCAACAACTAAGAGACATAACGCCATGAGTACAATAACTTTTGATACCTTACATTTTGCCAATAGGCTTAAGTCAGTTGGCTTTACAGATGAACAGGCGCAAGTCATAACCGAATTACAACTATCAACGGTAGATACTACCCTAGAGCAAGCAAGGCATGATTATCAACTTGATGACCTTGCGACTAAGCGCGACTTGAAAGAAATTGAAATAGCATTAAGGCATGACGTAGAAAAGGTAGAAATTAAGATTGAGCTACTAAGAGCTGATACAGGGCGCATGATTGCCGAAAGCAAGGCAGACTTGACCCGCTGGATTATTGGCGCTGGCTTCTTACAAACTACTTTGATTATTGGTGTACTGTTAAAAATTACCCACTTAATATAGTCAGCTATTAGCTGATTTTGCTGGAATATTAGCCGATTCGCCATCATTTTAGGAGACCCGTTAGAGATTCAAAAGGCTATGCGTAATGATAATCTTTGTATTGAAAATGCGAGACAGCAGGAATTAAAAACTTTTTTTGCAGGGTATCAAAGAGACCTTTCAAGGTTTAAATTTAATCAAGAAGAAGTTAATGAGCGATGATTTTATGAAGCCCAAACAACTAAACAAAAACGTATTGTTCTGAAATGATCGTCAAACAATTTACACACTATAGCTGGAGTAAAACTGCTTCAGCTGTTTTAAGGCAACAGCTAAAGCAGTTGCACTCCCACTTTTCCAGTTCACGCGGATTTAGGGCTTAAGGTTATAGTCGCTCTATCTGGAGTAAAACAGCTTCAGCTGTTTTAAAGGCAACAGCAAAAGCTGCTTATTCCCGCTTTAACCAGCGCTCCAAAGTAGTCAACAACTCTATTTTATGAATCGGCTTACGGGCAAAATCATTCATACCCGTGGCTAGACAGCGGCGTTTTACTTCGTCGGTGACACTCGCGCTGATGGTAATGATGGGCAGTTGTGCGTAGCGAGCTAGTTTACGGATGGCTAGGGTGGCTTCATAACCATCCATAACCGGCATGTGTAAATCCATGAGCACGATATCAACGTTATCTTGCTCTAAAGCCGCCAAGGCTTCTAGACCATTATTAGCCAGTACGATGCTAGCGCCAAGGCTATTAAGCACTTTAGCCAAAATTTTCTGGTTGAAGGCATCATCTTCGACGACTAAAATCTTAACACCGTTTAACGCATCTGGGTTTAGCGTGGTAGCGGTTATGATTTGCGGCTGACTGGTGACAACATCCGCTAAAGGCAGGCGCAGCTCAAAGCTAAAACAACTGCCTAAGCCAATATGACTGTCTAGTTTAATGCTACCGCCCATCAGCTGCACCAAGTCCTGACTAATCGCTAAACCTAAGCCCGTGCCTTCAAAGTTTCTAGCGTAACCCTCATCCACCTGACTAAAAGGTTGAAATAATCGTTGTTGCTGCTCAGAGCTGATACCCATGCCAGTATCGGTGATAGAAAATAATAACAAGGCATCAGTCGTCGTGAGTTGTTCTAGGCTAATACTGAGCGTCACCGCACCCTGCTGAGTAAACTTCAGGGCATTGCCCAGCAAATTAATCAGTATTTGTCTTAAGCGCAGACTGTCACCAATAAGCACATCTGGGATATTAATCGCTATATTGATACCTAGCGTTAAGCCTTTAGTTTGCGCAGTATGAATGAACAGGCCGTATAGCATGGTCCGTATATCAGCTAAACTAAAACGCTCTAGCTGCAGCGTCATCATGCCCGCGTCTAGTTTAGAGACATCTAAAATATCATTAAGGATAGCCAGTAAATGCTTAGAGGCCGTATTGATATCTTGTAAATAGCTGTCAATTTCTGGAGACGTGTCTTCAAGCAAAGCCAGATCAGAAAAACCAATAATCGCCGTCATAGGTGTACGGATTTCATGAGACATATTCGCCAGAAATTGTGACTTGGTTTTGGCTAAGTTTTCGGCGCGGTCTTTAGCCTCCATCAAAAGTGCGTCGCTTTTTTTACGCTCGGTGATGTCTTCATGTACGGCTAGATAATGGCTGATCGTGCCATCGTCTTGTTGTATGGGTGAAATCCAGGTTTGTTCGATAAACTCCTCGCCTTGTTTGTTCAGGTTGATGAGTTCACCCTGCCAAGACTTGCCTTCGTTCAAAGCCGCCCACATCGCCACATAAGAGCTTTTAGGTGTTTTGCCGGATTTAAAACGACCGGGGTTCTGGCCTAGGATGTCTTCACGTGCATAACCTGAGCTATCGACATAAGCCTGATTGATATATTCAATATTAGCGTTAAGGTCGGTAATCATCACCGCTGATTGGCTTTGTTCTAAAGCCAAGGACAGGGTTTTAAGTTGTTGTTGCGCGGCCTTTTTCTTGGTATGGTCGGTTGCGATCAGCAAGTAACCAATAACAGCGCCATCCGCATCACGTAGCGCCGTTATGGAAACCAATGCAGCAATACGCTGGCCGTTTTGATGAATATAAGTGAGCTCGTAAATATCATGGATTTCTCTAGACGATCTGTAGGCCAGAGATTCAAAACCTGAGGCAATGGTGACTCCATATTCCTCACTCAGTGCTTTGGCTCTTGTTGCCAATTCGTTGGCATCAGAAAAATAAGCGGGCGTCAGCTTGTTGACAACGTCTTTGGCAGCGTAGCCGAGCATGTTTTCCGCGCCTACATTAAAAATCTGAATGACGCCTTGGGCGTCGGTGGCAATGCTAGAGAATATGGCGCTGTTAAAGGTCGCCTCTTGTAAGATATTGGCTTGGATTAACGAAGCTTCCATTTGTTTACGTGCTGTGATATCGCTTTTAAGGCCATACCAGACAATACTACCATCCTCCTGTTTCTCTGGATGAGATACACCTAATATCCAACGCAGGCCTTTTTTGGGTAGCAGAACCCGATATTCCATATGCCAAGGTTGTAGGCTGCTTGCGGATTCCTGAATGGAGACCATGACCTGGTCTATATCGTCCGGATGGATCAGTGCAAATATCGCCGAGGAATCGTCCTTAACCTGTTCAGAGCTCAGCTCATAAATGGACGTTATGCCCTCACTAGTGAACGGAAGGCTAGCATGGCCCTCTGCCGTCAGGCGAAATTCAAAGACCATGCCTGGAATGTTGTATAAAACCTTGTTAAGGCGATTGTTAGTTATTTGATGCAGGGATTGTTCTTCGTTCAGTGACTGCCTTTGTTGCTCTGATTCCTGTTCTTTGTGGGCTAAGAGAGCTTGTGCTTTTCTACTTGCGCTCAGATCATGCAATACGGATTGAAAAATTATTTGGTCGCCAATCGTTACCTTAGACAGCAGTACGTCGACAGAAAAAACGGCGCCATTATCCGCGCGGTGATGTAGCCATTCAAATCGGCAATGGCCATTTTTAAAGGCAAGGTCTATGTAATACTGAGCCAGTGTTTTTGAATCCGTGCCACAGGTTTGAGTAGCGGGTGATAAATCTGAGAGCTGATAACGGCAAAATTCATCGTGATTAGCGCAACCGAACAAGGTCAATGCCGCCCTATTACAATCAATAAAACCACTATCATCTAGCATGATTAAAGCATCAAAAGACGAATCATAGGCTGCGCGGAGTCTGGTCTTGGCTTTGTGTAGTTTTTTTTTGCTGTCGTTTCCCTCAGCATTTTCTAAAACCACTGAGGTGAGTGATAGCGAAGGCTTACGCAGCCGCAGCCGCTTAAGTAGCTTGTTGAGCATGTTGGTGTCTGCTTAGATTCGAGTAATGCTTATGCCTAAGCCTAAGCCTAAGCCTAAGCCTAAGATTATAATGATTAATATAAACTATAGCATTTAATTATTATGTTCCTGCTAATAAATAAAGTGTAGCCAATTAATTACAAATTGAAGCTTACCAAATCTTTGCTATAGGGCGTAGATATCTACACAAATTTTATTTATCGTTCCCAAACCGGACGATAACCTTGTGGTGATGGACCGTAGTGG
>CAMDOP010000319.1 GCA_945903675.1 Crenothrix polyspora | reverse complement strand
GGATTGGATCGGTAGTCATTAAAGCCTAGATATTAACGGCGTGGGCATTGTACAAAGTGTCACAGATATGCCATTACTGGATACTCTAAGTATGCACGCTGAACTCACTTAATGACTCAATCAAAAATACGTTATTCTTTCTGAGCCAGTAACGCTTTTAAGCGCTCAATTTCTGCTAAGGCTAAAGCTTCCCGTTTATTCGCAGCCTCTTCCCGATTTCTAGCAGCCTCCTCTCGTTTATTAGCCAACTCCAACTCAGATTGAATAGTGCGTTGCTCACGCAGATATTCTTGACGGGCTTGGTATTGATAATATTGCTGATCTTTTTCTGAAAACGTACTTAAGGTGCTCATGGCTTGTTTCATCTCCTGAGTAATCATCCAATCGGGTAAGGCCTCATCATTTAAACGCTCACCGTCTTTAAAGAATTTTAACCAACGTTGGTCTTCTGTTTCAACTTGATTCGCATTAAACTTTTTTAATTCCAACAACCAAATGCCAACGTGTGGAGCTAAGGTCTGGCCTTGTTCATCACGCATTTTATAATGATGCATATAGGCATTATTATCGACTAACAGATTGTCTACCAGCAACCAAATCGAGTAAGTCGGCCTAAGCTCAAGATACTCTTGCCCGCTTTTAAGTTGCTGACTGTAAATGTCCGCCCAGTTATAAATAATCAGAAACGGTAAATGCGCGTACGAGACTGTGAAAGTATTATCATTTTTGGCTTCCCCCTTTGTAAAAGGGGGATCGAGGGGGATTTTTTTAAATCATAGATCACTGATATTTAATGATTACTTTTTTATAGACCAAATCTCCCCTAACCCCTCTTTGCTAAAGAGGGGGAATAAAAAGAATACTTTCACAGTCTCGTACCTTAATACCCCAGCCGTCAACTTTATCGATTTGAACTGGCATATAGAATAAGTATTAGCGTTTATTCAAAATCATCTATAATCAAATTCAGTTTGGTTTTTCTTATGGGAATAAGTTCATGTCCAGCACACCGTTTTCAATCCGCTTGCCTAATGAATTACGCGAAAGTTTAGCAACAATCAGTCGTATTTCACATCGATCACAGTCTGAAATTGCGTCAAAAGCCATTGCGGAATATGTGGCAAAGAATGAATGGAAACTTAAAGCAATACAAGAAGCAAAACAAGAAGCCGACAAAGGCGTATTTATATCTCAAGAAGCCACAGTAAGTTGGCTAGATTCTTGGGGGACAGATGATGAACTTGAGGCGCCCTCATCTGATATTACCTGATGAAGTTTGTATTACTCCCTTCAGCCAAAGATGATCTGGCAGAAATTCGCAGCTATCTTAAGCAAGAGAGTCCCGCAGCCGTTCGCATTGTATCAACTCGCATTAAACAAGCATTATTGTTATTGACTGAACAGCCCTACATTGGCCATCCAACTGATGATACGGAAGTATTGGAATGGCACATACCTGGATTACCTTATTCTATTCCTTACAGGGTAATAGAAAACAAAATACAAATTTTACGTGTTTTTCATGACGCGCAACGCCGACCGGAAACTTGGCTTAATACCCCTTAAAACTTGACTAAACTTGACGAATCTTTATACTCATCGTCATGCAAAAAAAGATAAATATACAAAATACTACTCAGGCAATGGCAAAAGCCGGATTAACTCAAACGGCAATCGCTGATGCGCTTGATGTCTCTAAAGAAGCTGTTTCTCAATGGCTGAATGACAAATCTTTTCCACGACCCAACAAACTACTGCAATTAGGCAAACTGCTTAAATTAAGCTTAGATGAGCTAGTGATTAAAGACGAAGCTAATGCGCCCGTCGTCGCTTTTCGTAAAATGAAAGGCACTAAAACCAAAGACCATCACGTCGAAAAAGCCCAAGAAATGGGTCGATTCCTTCGACACTTAGCGCCTTATTTACCCTTTGATACGCTTGAAATGCCACCGGTATTAAAGCAACCGCAGTGTGATTATGCTTATTTACAAAAAGTAGCGCTAAAAGTTCGGCATGATATTAATCTAAGCCCTGAAGATATCATTGATTTTACGCATTTAATTCGGCGCTTTCGTGAACTGCAAGCGGTGATCGTACCGGTATTATGGGGTAATAAAGACCGTCATGAAAATGCCGTACACATTTATCTACCGGATTCTCAAACAACATGGGTTTATCTTAATCTTGATGTCAATATCCATGACTTTAAGTTTTGGATGGCGCATGAATTAGGCCATTGCCTATCGCCGTCACTCTCTGGTGAAGAAGCCGAAGATTTTGCTAATGCTTTTGCCGGTGCGTTACTTTTTCCAAAGGATAAAGCAAAACAAGCCTATCAAGAGATTCTGGCACAGCCCACTAACAGCAAAAAAATCGAATGTTTAAAACGCATTGCCGTTAAAGAACTGATCTCACCTAACACCATTTATGTGCAGGCTAATTGTTATGCGGAAGCACATGAGTTGCCTAAACTAGAATTCAGTTCTAGTCTTTATGGCTGGATTACCAAGTTTAATCAAAGCTATAAAAACTTAAGTTCATCCTTGTTAGGTGATGTTTCTCAACTTAACGCGAGAGACTACATTAAAAAAACAGCAGAAAGTTTTGAAACACCATTTTTTGATACCTTGAGACACTACTTAAAAAAGACTAACAAAGGCGCTGGCATTGTTCAAAGTGTGACAGATATGCCGTTACTGGATGCTCAGAGTATGCACGCCGAGCTGACTTAGTATCATTTGATAATATCCAAACAATAATTTCTTAGCTAATAAAATACATGATTAAAATATTCTTTTCCTTTTCTCATGCTGACGACAAATATCGTGATTGGAATTAAAAAATATGTATGAGAAATCAAATAAAAATAATGAAATTGATTATAAAATTAGCGTTTGTATTTACGGCGAAGTGTTTGTAATTGGATGGTCGATTTTTATATTGAAAATGGACTCAATAGCATTTTCTACTCCTTGGTTAAGGCTCCATGAGAAAAAGACAATTGTGCCAACGAACAGAATGAATAGTATTGATCCTACTAGACTTTGTGCGACACCTGCCCAGAAATTATTCCTTAATCCAGATAATTCAGCATGTACTCGGCTAGAGAAATCTCTATCCATCGACTCCATATGCTCTGACAGCATCTCATCCACAAAGATACTTCCCAGTTCTGCCGCTTGGTCTTTGTAGAACTCTAATTGGATGGGACTATTAGCCAAGCTTAAGAAAGATTTCAACTCTTCCTGAGTAGCGTCCCTTCCTTCCATATCATTGATGTTACTTAGGTATTCTATCTTTTGTCGTTTATAAAGTGAGTAGGCAATGATGCCTAGGATGTCACTTTTATTTTCCACCAACTTGGCATAGACGGATTCGTTATCTTCGGCCATAGTCTATCTACTAAGGTCGGCAGACAGTCTTTCGGAGGCTCTTTTAAATGCCTCTCGTACATCAGAAGCACTCTTTCGCACTGCGTATTTTTTTATATTAAAAATACCTATCCTTGGGTAAACTGTGATCCCAGCTTTCATTCTATCTCCTACTAGCCTTACTTCCTTAATAGAAAAGTGACTCTTAGTTTTCATTGGGTTTCTCCTGTTGAATCGACATAAATCGTCTATTAGTTCACCGCATTATTTTAACAGATGTTTAAGAAAGGGCTCTAACAGTTTGCGAAATACCCGATATGCTGATAACGGCAACAGCTATTAGCAATGATCTAGAACTTTACACCTTGAATACTAAAGACTTTAAATTTATTCCTGAGCTGAGTTTGTATGAAGCGTGACGGGGTTTATAACTCCGTTATTCATGTTTGGAAAGCTATTGAAGCATCCAAAGGTTTCAGTCGGGGTTGCAACCCCCGACCGACACAGGATAACAAGGGCAGTGTTTTTCTGCCTTTATTGTTGAGTCATATAACAAAGGAAAAAATGAATTTAAGGTGCAAAACCAATCAGTACAGTTTTAGGTGTTGTTTGGTTTTATAAGGGCAGGATGAGTCTCGATTAGTTAATCGTCTTTGATCCTTATTTATAGCCATTATTGGATTTGATCAAATATGTTGTATTTTAAATTTAATGTAGCTTGTTTATTTAGCTTAAAATCAACAAAAAAATGATCATTACTTAGCTTTAGCCGTTTATTAAGTACCTTGAGGTAACAATGAAACAACTTATATTAGAAATAGACGAAACAACCGAAGCCAGAATTTTTACGGCGGCTAAAACAGCAGGACTGTCTGCCCAGCAATGGTTAAAACGTATTATTGATGAAAAAACCGTCGCTTCATGGCCTGATTC
>CAMDOP010000318.1 GCA_945903675.1 Crenothrix polyspora | reverse complement strand
ACCGACCCCCGACAAAACCGAGGAGCGCAGGAAGCAGCGGCAATCGAGCCGCCTTTTCTTTGGATACTTTCTTTTGGCGGAGCAAAAGAAAGTATCTCGCCTTCGGGTGCGAATACCCGATTAACACATCGTCGCGATAGCGACCTCATAATGTGTTTTGTTAAACCCATGAATGGCTACATAACATCAGTTAAGATTAAAAGGTGTATTTTTAAAAAATCAAACCACAATACCTTTATAATGCAGAACTTAGCCACTTTTTAAAAGCCCTGCTTATTTAACTGCTATGAATCTGTAACTCCCCACAGTTCATTCTAGTGTGTAGGCCTAAGAAAGTTCTTATTGTAATTACAAAGTAAATGCTAGCGATGAAAATGATTCACCAGAAAACGAAAAGCACTATTGAAAAATCCACACAGAGAAGTTACACCTTGATGAAAGGGTTCGTTATTCTTTTTATTTTTAGCCAGTTGAGTGCATGCTCAGGCCGCAGTATACAAAAACTCGAAGGTGCTGCTCAAGGCACGACTTATCATATTAGTTATTGGTCAAAAACATCGTTAGATAGCGTAGTGGTTGCCAATGCTGTTAAGAACGAACTGGATGCCATCGATAAAACCCTCTCTAACTATCGCCCTGACTCCGTCATTGAAGTCTTTAATAGCTCAGAAAACACAGAAAGTCAGGAAGTGGGGGCTGAAATTGTAAAATTAGTGCGTATCGCGCAAACGGTTTCTGTAGCCACTCAGGGTTGCTATGATTTAACTATGAAACCGTTATTTGATTTATGGGGCTTTCGAGGTGAAGCACCTGCTATGCCAGATGAGGCTGTTATTCATAAATTACAATCTCGCATTGGTATGGCAAAACTGGATATCATTGATGATAGTCATTTACGCAAGCAGCAGGCAGATTTAAAAGTTGATCTATCGTCTATAGCACAAGGTTATAGCGTCGGTGAAATTAGCCGAGTATTAGAAGAGCAGGGCATTACTGATTATTTGGTAGAAATTGGCGGTGAACTGCAAACTCGCGGCTTTAAGCCCGATCAACAACCTTGGCGTATCGCTTTGGAAAGACCCTTGCCCGGCGACATGCATATGCAAAAAAGAATCACCATGCCTAAAGATACACAAATGGCAGTGATGACTTCTGGCACCTATAATCATTATTTTGATTTTCAAGGCCAGCGCTATAGTCACATCTTAGATGCTCGCACCGGACGACCTATTACGCATAATTTAGTGTCAGTCACCGTTATTCATGAAGATCCAACTATTGCTGATGCTTGGGATACCGCATTATTGTGTTTGGGTCAAAAAGACGGGCTGAAAATTGCTAATCTTGCCCATCTTCCTGCTTTATTTATTCAACAGCAGGGCACAGAACTTATCGAATCTAAAAGTGATGCGCTGAACACTTTAGATAAAATTACTATTGAATAAGAGCGGGGCAATAGGGGATTTATCTTTTAGCTCTTGGAACTTAAATCGGGACAGATTAAGCGCAGACGAAAGGCTCAGGGCGAAAGATTAAGTCTAGGAGGATAGCAAATTAAGGCGCAGATGCTAGGCTTAGTTCTTTGCCTTTAGTCTTTAGCCCTTTGTCTGCGCCTAGGAGAGTTCTGTCTTAATTGAGCATTTAAGCTAAGCTGCCCCGCCTTAAGCTGGCAGCCTCCTTTAGCCCCTCTCAACAAAGAGGTGGAATGAATTATTACAATAATGGAATTAAAATAATCATGTTTAAGAATAAAAGTAACAACCTGTTCTCTATTTGGGGTGATTGGGTGTTGAAGCGTCCCTTTTTAGTATTGTTAATAGTTGCACTATTAACAATACTGGCTGGCCAATATGCAGGTAGTCATTTAAGTATCGATACCGATACCCAAGATATGGTGGCACCTAATGCACCCTTTCAACAAAATAGACGCCACTTTGAAGAAGCCTTTGCCCAGGACTTACATACTCTTTTATTGGTTGTTGAATCTGATACACCTGAATTAACCAAGGCCGCCACTAAACGTTTGGGACGCTTATTAAATGCCGATAAGACTAATTTCGATGTGGTTTATATTCCTAGTGAAAATGAATTCTTTCACCAAAATGGTTTACTTTATTTAGCACCTACAGAATTACAAGCGGTTTCTACTAATCTATCTCAAGCCCAACCCTTTATTGGGCGTATATCTCAAGAGCCAAATCTAACAGGTTTTTTCTCGATCTTTGAAGATGCTTTGAGTGCAAAAGCCGATAAGCAAGACTTACCTATCGATTTAGCGACCTTAATTGATAAGGTGGCTTTGGCTTTGCATAAAAGCATGAATGGTGAAAATAATCTACTGTCATGGGAAGGCTTGATCGCTGACAACAAACTCAGTGGTAAAGATGGTGGCAAAGGTTTTATTACGCTTTCACCTAAGTTTGATTACTCTCAAATTCGACCTGCCGAACACGCTATTGAATCCGTACGTAAAGCCATTGCTGAAATTCAGCAGCCAGATTTACCTGAGGTTAAGGTTTGGATTACTGGCGAAGTGGGCTTAGAAGATGATGAAGTCGTAGGTATGAGTAATGGTACTTTTAATGCCTGCATCTTCTCAGTGGTGTTGGTGTTAGTGATATTGCTAGTGGCTTATCGCTCTATTTTATTTACTTTAGCCACCTTACTCACACTGACCTTAGGCATGGTGTTTTGCGGAGCTTTTGCTGCTGTTGCTGTTAAAGAACTTAATTTGATTTCAGTCGCTTTTGCGGTATCGAATATAGGTTTGGGCGTTGAGTACGCCATCCATTTTTGTCTGCGCTATAAAGATAATTTACAACATCATGTGAATCGTGAAAGAGCCATACACAGCACACTGATATCTACAGGACCTTCTTTGTTGCTCTGTGCAGGAACCACCTCAATAGGGCTTTTTGCTTTTGTACCCACTGATTATCGGGGCGTGTCTGAACTGGGTTTGTTGGCAGGTACCAGTTTGTTTATCAGCTTGATCGTGACCTTAACGGTATTGCCGGCCTTGCTACGTTTTATTCCTGTTAAAGTTAAATCAGAACCTACAACTACACATCCGTTCTTGGCTACCATAGCTGAAAAGATGGCCAATCGCACTTTGCATTATGCCAAGCCCATTGCTATAGCCACCTTGTTGATGTCTATTTTATCTATAGGCTTGGTGCTTAAGGTTAAAACGGATTTTAATCCAATTAATTTACGCGACCCTAATACAGAATCGGTCATCGCTTTTAAGAATTTGAACAAAAATCCTGATACCACACCGATGACCTTGACGGTATTGGCTGAAGATGCACAAAAAGCCAAAGCCATGGAACAAAAGCTTTTAGCCTTGGCTACGGTTGATAAAACCATCAGTTTGTTTGATTTTATTCCGGAACAACAACAAGACAAATTAGCGACTATAGAAGACATGGCGCTGATGTTGGGTGCGCAAGCTCAAGGTTTTCCTGCTTTGAAAGTGGATAACGATCCGATTCCCGGTATTAACCGTTTGCTCAAGGCCATAGATCAACGCTTGCTTGAAAAAACGGATGCCCATGAATTGGCGGCCTTAGGTTCATTCAAGAAAGAATTACAGGATATGTTACTTGAGTTAGATACTCGGCAACAGCCCAGTCGACGTTTGTTTGTCGAGAAAATTCAAACAACACTGCTAGGGACGCTACCCGATGCTATGAATGAATTGTTAGTTGGTATGGGCGCCAAGGAAGTTGCTTTATCAGATTTACCGTCGGCTATTAAAGATCGTTGGTTAAGTAAGGAAGGTTGGTATCGTATACAAATTTTCCCTAAGAAAGATTTGAATGATCTGACTAATCTGCAAGAGTTTATTAATGAAGTGCAATCAGTCGCGCCTGAAACTACCGACTTGCCGATTATCTATTGGGAGTCTATGAAAGAGGTGATAGCGGCCTTCCAAAAAGCCATTACTATTGCCCTGATTACTATTGCTTTGCTGTTATATGCCATACGACGTAACCTTACCGACACCTTATTGGTAATGACGCCATTGATATTGGCTGGTTTATTTACGATGGCGAGTACCGTGTTGACTCATACGCCCATCAATTATGCCAATATTATTGCATTACCTTTATTATTGGGTTTAGGTGTTGATAACGGCATACACATGGTAGAAAAGCTGCATCATTCTTTATCAGAACAACAAAATATCTATCAATCCAGCACGGCTAGAGCTATGTTTTATGGCGCTTTAACCACAGCCTCGAGTTTTGCTGGCTTGGCTTTTTCACCGCATGAAGGCATTGCCAGCATGGGCTTGGTGATTACCATAGG
>CAMDOP010000317.1 GCA_945903675.1 Crenothrix polyspora | reverse complement strand
TTACTTACATGGCCATCTGATAAGTGTGCGTAGCGTTTAACCATGCTTAGTGTTTTATGCCCTAGTACTTCGGCAATTTCAGCTAACGAGGCTCCATTCATTGCAAGATAAGAAGCAGCGCAATGTCTCAAATCATGCCATTTAAAATCCTTAACATCAGCTCTAATCATTGCATATTCAAATGCGGCTCTTATATTGGTACGTTTTTGAGGATTCAACTTACTAGGGAATAACAACATGGTATCAATCCTCCTGATTTTAGAGTGTTCATGTAACAGAGATAATCCCAAACCAGACAGAGGAACCCTCCTTCTTGTTCCATTCTTAGTTTTATGTAATATTAAGAACCCCTCTTTAAGGTTTACATCCTGCCAATTCAAGTTCATCAATTCTCCTTGTCGCATACCAGTAGACATTGCCAAAATGACACACATATAGAGAATATAAGTTGATGACTCTTTACAAGCATTTAATAATTTTTGGCGCTCATCATCATCTAAGAAACGAACACGTCCATCTGGCTCAGTAGGTCTACTAACTTTTCTTGCTGGATTATCTTGGAGCCATTGCCATTCATTGACTGCAATTTTGAAGGTATGAGACAAAGCAGCTAAATAACGAACCACTGTTGCAGGTGCTCTAATTTGGCCCAAGGAATCTCTACACTCTACTATCAAAGGTGGAGTAATATCAGCCAATGAATAAACGCCTAATTTATCTTTCCACCATAACAACTTACTTTTACGCTCTTTTTGCTCTTTTCCGTTATATTTTGGTAACTCAACCTTAATATATCTATCAATCAATTCAGCAAATGTATGTTTCTTAGCCTCTACCGTCTTAAAGTGGCGCCCTTCCCTAATTGCGCTTTCAGTATCTTGAATCCATTTATTAACATCAGTCTTCTTTTTAAAAGTTGCAGATTGTGTTGGATAACCTTTAAGACGGACTTGAGCGGTGTAACGAGTAGTACCATCAGTTGCAGTTCGCTCTATTATTCTTGCCATATCGGTACCCTTAAAGTATTTGGTAATCACGCATAATTAAATTCCTAGCGGGAATTATAATACTTCGTACCATTTTTGTACCAATTAATTATAATAAAGGAGAATAATTTACAACAATCAGGAACAAATGAAAATCTATAGCTACTTGATTTTAAATAACTTATATAGATATACGGCTGATGAATTTACAAAAACAACGGATTCAAAATCCGGTGAGGGTGACTTCGTGCCGGTTCGATTCCGGCCCTCGGTACCAAACATGGGTTCCGAGTTGTGCAAAGAGAACCACGAACCCGCATGCTGAAAGGCATGGCGGGTTTTTTATTGTCCAGTGAAATACAGCAAAAACCATTAAAAGCTTGCATTTTTTACAGTAACTTTTACAGTAACTCTTTTTTACCAGTCTAAAGTTACTGCAAATGGCCAAAGAATTACTGCAAGATATCACAATAAGATCATCCAAACCGAAGGAAAAAGATTATCGTTTAAGTGATGGAGATGGGCTATATATTCTTATTAAAACTACCAATGCAAAATGGTGGAGACTTGATTACACATTCAATTCTACGAGAAAAACAATATCGTTAGGAACTTATCCTGAAACAGGATTAAAAACGGCTAGAACAAAAGCAACAATTGCCCGAGAAAATATTGCAAATAATATAGATCCAAGCGATCTTAGAAAAGAGAAAAAAATAACTTCTCAAAAAATAAAATTGAATGCTGAACGCTCTGATAATGGCCTTCCTGCAATCAATAGCTTCGCCGATGTAGCAATGAAATGGTTATTTTCAACCTCCCATCTAACTTCAGAAACAACTCATTCTAAGAAAACTAGCCGGCTTGAACGACATGCATTTCCAACAATTGGAAATATGCAACTTACTGAAATAAAATCATCAGATATTCTACATACATTACAACCGCTCATTAATAAACTCAATCTTGAAACAGCCCACAGGCTCCATGGTGAAATTAGTTCAATTTTTTCCTATGCAATAGTTCATAATTTAACTGACTACGATCCATCACAACCTGTAGCCAAACAGATTCCCGCTCAAAAAGTAAAACATCGTGCAGCAATAATTGATCCTAAGCTTTTTGGTAATTTACTTCGAGCAATAACTAACTATCATGGTACATTCGTAGTTCAAAATGCTTTCAGATTATCCCCGCATCTATTTCAAAGACCAGGAGAAATTCGACAAATGTTATGGTCAGATATTGATTTGATAGCAGCGGAATGGAAGCCATATGTCTCTAAAACAGATTTTTACCACATTGTTCCTTTATCTGATCAAGCCATACGCATACTTAAAGAGATTAAACCCCTAACTGGCCGAGGGACATACGTTTTCCCTTCAATCAGAGGAGATGGTCGCCCAATGTCAGATGGAACTATACGAACAGCACTTAAATGTTTGGGTTACAACTCCGATATCATGACTGCTCATGGATTTAGAACGACTGCGTCTACCCTCTTAAACGAACAAGGTTGGAGCCCCGATGCTATTGAAAGGCAATTAGCACACTCTCCTAGAGACAAAGTTAGAGCTGCCTACAACAGAGCCCAGTACTTAGAAGAACGACGGCGTATGATGCAAAGTTGGAGTAATTATTTAGATCGGCTAATAGAAATCACAACAATAGAATAATCAACGGATAGTTGATTTTTATCAGCGGTATCAGTTCAGAAATGACGCTTCGTCTATCAAAGGCATTGGGACGATCACCTGAAAGCTGGTTGACCATGCAGGACTGTACGATTTATGGCACGCCAGACAATCCGTTAATCTTGATAATGTTGAAAAGATTGAATTTAAGGCAGCGTAATTAGCCAAGCGATTTCTTGTCAGCATTTATCTAAGCTATGCACGAAATTGTAACTTTTGCGAAATAATTGCCTTGGCTGAAAGCTCTTTCCCCCAACCCATTTGCAACGCTCAGAGACAAGTTGGTAATTGTTTCGTGGATCCAGAAACCTTTACTCTGGTTTTTGATTTTATCTTCTGCACTAACTTTATGATACAACATTCCAGAAACAAAAAAGCCTTCGAGTCCAATTAAGGGCTGGAAGGCTTCATGACAGTTTATATGGCTCATCAACAGTTCTTGCTGAAAAAGTAGATTCCAAATAGCCTGTTTTTTAATCTTAAGGAAACCGCATTCTTTTATGAAAATGCCAAAAAGAGACTAGTCAACTTTATAGATGGCACAGTAAGGGCCATCCCATCGATCATAACCTTCAAATTGATTATCTATTGGTTGATCTAAGTACGAAATATTCTCGAGAATGCCGGCTCCCTTATAGTAAGAACATTCAAATTCAAGATCTGCTGGACCAAACTTCGATTCAGTGTAAAAAGTACCTATAAAAATTTCATCAGCACAAGAATGTTCATAGATAACTTCGAAATAATAGTCACTACCATCCTTTTGAATATTATTTTCATAGCGCTGATCATAAAAATAATCATCATCAAAATTAATAGCTACCTTCTCTAGATCTCGAAGGTTATTGTTTGATTGCCAAATCACTTTACCTTCAGGGTCTTTTACTACCACTGTTGATCCAAGGCAAAAATCACCACCAACCGCATAAAAAATATCGCACTGCCCTTCCCAATTATATTCATTGAATATATGTGCATAAGCAGGAATTATATGTTCAATTCTTTTCCACTTATCTTCGCCATCGTCGTTAGTAGCTTCTACATATTCAGTGAAAGAAATTCCATCAGGTTCTTTATTCCAATATTCATAAGCCTGTTTAGTCATTCGTCCAATACCCATCTCTGTGCCGGTATTACCAACTACTTTAATCGAATGGGGGCCATTGAGAAGCGAACAAGTTTTATATGCTACCCTTTTCAACTCTATTCGTTCATTGATGTTGATGACTTCATCTAAAATCATCATTGACGTCAGCGTCTCATTACTTTGAATAAATGCGTCGCTGTATTTACCCTCACAATCAACCGATACAAACAAGTCAACAGCAATATCATTAACTTTTATCTTGAAAATAACCGACTCATTTTCTATTAAGAATTCAACCTCATCATGCTTTTTTTGTCTAACGACAAAATTAATGAACCATTTTTTAGCTATTGTATTTTTCCATTCATCGACAAACTCTACTTTTTTGAAAGTAGCCGTTATATTTTGCTCATCTTCTATCGCCAACATTACGTCTGGCACATTGGTATTGCTATGCATATGTCCTCCTTTGGATGTAAATATGCTTCCCTATAACCATCAAAGGCAATAGGGATTTTTTATTTTTTTGCTGGCAAGAATTCTTACCAGCGAC
>CAMDOP010000316.1 GCA_945903675.1 Crenothrix polyspora | reverse complement strand
CCCTTTTTTCAACGCGACATTGACTTGTGTAGTTTTGGTGGACAATTTATAGCCAGCGTCCAATACTATTATTGAAGAAAGTACTTAGAGTTCGCTCAGAAACAATAACTTATTGATAATATTAGCAATATAATTAGTGTATGGGATATGAGCTTCACCTCACAAAACCCGTGTACTTATGATACGAATACATAGCCAAACTCAGCTTACTTTAGAAGGATTTGAAACGCCTTTTGAACGAACCATGGATAAAAACAATCGTTGGATAAAACTAAGCGCTTGTATTCCTTGGGACGATCTTGCCAATGCGTATTATCAAAGTTTCAACGCCAGCACAGGACGTCCTGCAAAAGATGCGCAGCTGCTTATCGGTGCCGTCATCATCAAACATAAACTCAAGCTCGACGATGAAGAAACTGTTGCACAAATCTAGGAAAATCCGTATTTATAATACTTTTGCGGCTTAAAAGACTTTTCTATCCAAGCGATCATCAATCATTAGAACGTCACCCACCCACCGATCCAACGACAAATGGAGCTTACGTGACCTTTAAATTTACAGTGCGAAGTCACGAGGGTATGAATTAATTTTCACTTTATGCTAAAATATTTGAATTTAATACTAATGTGAATAAATGAGATCATCCATTAAATCAGACTTAGAAACAGCTCTGTTACTCTGTAGAGGCGCATTTATATCGGCAGCTGGGTTTAGCTTGCTGATTAACCTTTTAATGTTAGTCCCCACCATTTACATGTTACAGGTTTATGATCGCGTGGTGTCTACGGGCAATCAATCGACCTTATTAATGCTGACGCTCATCGTGGTAGTATTATTTATCACCATGGCCGCTTTAGAATGGGTGCGGTCACAAATACTGGTTAAAGTCAGTAGTCGTTTAGAATTGTTACTTAACCAGCGATTATTTAAAATAGCCTTTAAACAGTCGTTATACTCTGGCGGTCAAAGAGCCTCCACGCAGCCGCTCGATGATTTAACAGGTTTACGTCAATTTCTGACGGGTAATGGGTTATTTGCATTTTTTGATGCACCGTGGATGCCTATTTATTTAGGTGTGCTGTTCTTTTTTCATTCTTGGTATGGCTGGTTTTCTGTTTTTACGGGTATAGCGCTCTGTATTGTGGCTTTAGCAACAGAAAAAGCCACCACTAAAATTCTCAGCGAAGCTAATAACGTATCTATGCAGACCCGAGGAGCTTTAGGTAGAAACTTACGTAATGCTGAAGTTATTGAATCCATGGGTATGCTCGATAGCATTAGATCGCGTTGGATGATAGGCGCGCTTAAAGTATTAGAATTACAAGCAATAGCAAGTTCTCGCGCAGGGCTTTTAGTCGCGCTTTCTAAAGTTATTAGACTGTCTTCACAATCACTCATTTTAGGATTGGGTGCTTATCTGGTGATTGAGCGTGAAATATCACCGGGTTTAATGATGGCTGGTTCTATTTTAATGGGCAGAGCTTTGGCTCCTATTGATATGATTATCGGTACATGGAAAGGCTTTATTAACGCTAGAGACCAATATGAGCGCCTTAATAACTTGTTGACACAAATACCCGCAGACAATGAACATATGCTGCTGCCTGATCCAGAAGGCCGCATACAATTAGAAAATGCCGTGGTGGTGCCCCCGGGCAGTAAAGTGGCGGTACTTAAAGGCATTAATATAACTATAGATAAAGGCGATATCGTCGGTGTGATTGGGCCTAGTGGCGCTGGCAAATCGACCTTAGCCAGAGCGGTTTTAGGTATTTGGCCTACTGCCAATGGAGCGATTCGACTGGATGGCGCAGAAGTGTTTAATTGGGATCGACAGCACTTAGGTCAATTTATCGGCTATTTACCGCAAGATATTGAGCTGTTTGAGGGTACTATCGGCGAAAATATTGCTCGATTTGGTGATGTTAATCCGGAACTAGTGGTAGAGGCCGCTAAAATGGCTGACGTGCATGAGCTAATTTTAAGATTGCCCGAAGGCTACGATACCGTGATTGGCATTACAGGTGGCAATCTTTCTGGAGGACAACGTCAACGTATTGGTTTGGCAAGAGCGTTGTATGGTAATCCGGTGTTGGTGGTACTGGATGAGCCTAATTCTAATTTGGATGAGCTTGGTGAAGCTGCGCTGGAAAAAGCCTTGGTTAAACTTAAAGAAAAGAAATCAACGGTAATGATCATCACGCATCGTAATAGTGTGCTGTCAAAAGTAGATAAACTTTTGGTGCTTAAAGATGGCTTACTTGTTGTTTATGGCCCCAAAGATCAAGTTGTTGCTCATTTACAGCAACAACAGCAAGCTGCCATTACCCCTGCACAACCTAAAACCGCTTAAGTATTATGATAGATAAAATTTCAGAAAATAATGATGCACCAGCCTTAAGCACTAATGACACGTCGATTCGTAATATCGGCAAGCTTATCGTATTCGTGACCTTTGGCATTTTTGGTGCTTGGGCGGTTTTTGCCCCCATGGATAGCTCTGCATTAGCGCCCGGTGTGGTGGTGGTTAAAGCTTATAAAAAAACTATACAGCATCTAGATGGCGGTATCGTTTCAAAAATTCTCACAAAAGATGGTGCGATTGTAGAAGAAGGTCAACCATTACTGATATTGGATGATGCGCAAATTAAAGCACAATTAGAAATCACATTGGGGCAAAATATCACCGTAGCTGCTCAAGTATCACGGTTAATTGCAGAAAGAGATCAGCTTAATAAAATTGACTTTCCAGCACTGCTTAATGATGCGACGAATACTAGAGCCGTAGAAGCTAAAATAGCGGAGACTAATGTTTTTAATTCTCATAAAAGCACGCGTGATGGTCAAATAAGTGTACTCAATCAACGTATCGGCCAAATTACTAGCAAAATAAAGGGGTTGCAAGGCCAGATAGAAAGCAAAAGACAATTAGTTGGTTCTTACTCGGAAGAAATAAAAGATCTAAAAGAGTTGTTAGCTGAAGGTTTTGCCGATAAGCAGCGCCTGCGTGAGTTAGAACGTAATCATGCTGTGCAAACCGGTGATATCGCACAGTTCGAAGCTGAAATTGCCACTAATCAAATGCTGATGAGTGAAACACGCTTACAAATTTTACAAATACAAAAACAATTTCAAGAAGAAGTCGCCAGTAAGCTCAGTGAAGCTCAGGCGCAACTAAATGATGCTCAGCAACGCGTGGCTGCCAGCCAAGACAAGCTGGAGCGTATAGTTATAAAAGCACCTGCTAGCGGAATGGTGTTGGGCTTGGCGACGCATACCGAAAATGGTGTGATTACACCAGGACGCCCGATCTTGGATATAGTGCCTCAAGGTGCTGAATTGATTATTGAAGCCCAGGTGTCACCTATGGACATTGATAGGGTTGTGGTAGGCTTGCAAGCAGAAATACGTTTTAGTGCCTTTAAACAGTCTCAAACGCCAAAAATGGAAGGCAAGGTCATTAGTCTATCGCCTGATCGCATTACCGATGAACGTAATGGCAATGCCTATTATCTAGCCAAAGTTGAAGTGACGCCCGATAGTCTTAAGCATATAAGACACTTACAATTATTGCCGGGTATGCCAGCGGAAGTATTAATCAATACCGGTGAGAGAACTTTATTTAGATACTTAGTACAACCCGCAAGTAATTTCTTTGCCCGTTCATTTATAGAAGATTAAGCAGCTATGACGCTATTTAAATACGGACTATTAGCCTTAGCCTTTGCTTGCGCAAACAGTGCGCAAGCCGATGATCTATTGGTTATTTACCAGCAAGCCTTAGAGGCTGATCCTAATTCCAGAAGTGCTGAAGAAAAAACTGGCATAGGCGCGGCACAAAAAGGCCAAGCCTTAGGGCAAATGCTGCCACAGATTGCGCTGTCGGGTAACTGGTCAACCAATAGGTATACTCAGTCAGGCGCTAGAACGGCTGCAAATCCGCTCAGCCACGATGCCATTACTAATTATCCAGGTACGCGTTATTATCTGTCTTTAAATCAATCGTTGATGGATTTTGCAAAGTTTTGGGCCTGGCGACAAGCGACTAAAGTCGAAGATCAATACGCGACTGAAGCCATAGAAGCCCATAACCAGCTTATGTTTACTGTGGTCGATCGTTATTTTAGTGAATTGCAAGCTGAAGATGAGCTGTCTTTTGCTCAAAGCGAAACACTAGCCACTGAAAAAAAGTTAGAGCAAATACAAAAGCAATATGCCAAGCAATTATTAAAAATAACCGATCTTTATGCGATGGAAGCACGATTAGATCAGCTTAAGGCCGCTGAAATTGTTGCAGAAAGCAAGCGTGTTACCGCTCAGGC
>CAMDOP010000315.1 GCA_945903675.1 Crenothrix polyspora | reverse complement strand
CTTACAGAATCAGCTCTAGCTCTTTCCTCTGAAGCTTCTCTTGCTTCGGTAGCATTCACACCCTTCATCAGCCTAAGAACACATTTTCCATTTGCAGGCGTTCTGATCTTAAAGCCAATGTCAGCGCACTGTTCCTGTAATACCGCCATATCTACTGCATAAGCATTAGAAGCAATAAAACATAGAGTAAAAAGTATGCTGTGTAATATTTTTTTCTTCATCAATCTCTCCTTCTACTTACCTTCATTCAACTGCAATACACAATTACCAAAATCTTGTGTACCTGCTTTAAAACCCAGTGCTTTACATTGAGCCTTAAATTCATCAAGATTCACACTAGTAGTTTTTTTAGGCATCTCTTTTTTTATTTCTGCTGAACCATTAGAAGCTGAGGGAATGACTGCTTGTTTGGGCTTCAGTTTTATAGGTTTATCTATTTTTTTTATTTCTGTCACACCTAACGTATGAAGTTTTTTTTCAGCTATTGGGGCCACAGTTGAGTTAGGATACTCTGTCGCTACCCTTACAAAATACTCAATTGCCTTTCCATTGTTACCCTGCTCCATTTCAAGCATTCCCAATCTTAAAAGCGCATCAGGCACTTTTACACCATCAGGGTACTTTTCAATGACATCATTAAATGCTTTACGTGCCGCATCGTTATTCTGATCAACCCTATATGCCTCCCCTAACCAATATTGCGCATTATTAGCATACAATAATCCAGAGGGATGCTTAATCAAAAAAGCATTAAATTGTTCAATTGACTCTTTGGTATTACCATTTCGTAGCTGATTATAAGCTTGTTGATATTCCTGTTTTTCACTACCAGAAACAAATTTATCTACAGGTTCCATCTTATTAATCGGTTGTTTAGTCTCACAGCCAACAAGTAACAACAGCGCTAAAAATAAACCCCAAAACGAACCTATAGTAATATTTTTACTTTGCATCATTCAACTCTAGTACGCAGTTGCCGAAATCTTGAGTGTCTACTTTAAATCCTAATTCTTTACATTGAGCCTTAAATTCATCAAGATTCACACTAGTAGTTTTTTTAGGCATCTCTTTTTTTATTTCTGCTGAGCCATTGAATGTGAGGGGGGCAACCCTATTAGCCACACCCAACCAATATTGTGCTTTATTAGAATATTGTCCTGTCGGGTGCTTAATCAAAAAAGCATTAAATTGTTCAATTGACCGCTTGGTATTACCATTTTGTAGCTGGTTATAAGCTTGTTCATATTCCCGTTTTTCACTACCAGAAACCTCAACTTTATAAGGTTCGACAGTCGCACAGCCAACAAGCATCAATGGCACTAGAACTGAAATACTTATCAATCCCATAGTAATATTTTTACTTTGCATCATTTAGCTCTAGTACACAATTACCAAAATCTTGAGTACCTGCTTTAAATCCTAACTGCATGCATTGCTCTTTAAATCTATTAATAGGGGCACCATTTCTTTCTTTTTGAGCATTTAGATATTCTTCCTTCTCTTTTATTGCAATCTCTTTTTCTTTGATAAGATTTTCTTTATCTACTTTTTCTTGTAAAGCTTTTTCTATAAAAAATGATTCTTTTGCAGGCCTAAAGTCATAAGTTAGTTCAACTGTTTTCTTAGCGCTCTTATAAAGCTTTTGTTCTTCTGACCCTAATAAATAGCAGTCTAAACAAGTTATTTTGAGATTAGTACTGCTAGTAAGATTTGTAGCTAATATTGCTTGAGTAAGGTCTATATTATTCTCTCCTTTATACTCATAGTCCCTATTAAACCCAGAAATTAAAAACTTATGAAGTACACTACCGTTAATTTTTTCAGCGTTATTTTCATATGAATCTGTATACTTCCATCCAGAAGTTCTGCATATATTATGTCCATTCGGACTAGCTCTACAAGACAGTCCCATTGGGCAATCACTATCTAAATTACACGATTGAAAAAGGTCATTATATGTACGTAATTTTGTATCCCTCCACTCAGTCTTACCTGTTTTTAATTTTTGACGTGGATCAGGATCTAAATACATTAGGTTTTTTTCTGTGCAGCCAAATGTGTAGGGTATGAACTTTCTAGGAGCTTTTAAAATAAAAATACCACCTGTAAATATTGTGTAAAAGACGCTCTTAAATGGATGGGCTTTATATTTTGTTTCATCAAGTGTAGCTACTAGTGGAGCGCTATATTGCTCATGTAAAGATCTATCTATTGTTGAAAGAGTTAATACTGATCCACTCAAACTTGCAGATTGAATGCCGCTAAAAGTCTTGATAGGCACATCGCTATAAAATAATTTTGTCTCGTTTGTATTCACTACAACATTGCTGTCACCAATCGTATCTTCCGCACCTCTACATGGCTGATTTAGGTCTTCCCCATATTTTCCTTTAGTAGTCGCACAACCTACCAGCAACAAAAGCGTTAAAACTAAAAAAATTCTAAATGAGGTCATGTTCTTTCAATTATCTAATTGAGGTTAAAGCACTATACGCTCAAGCTTTGGAAATTTACATAATAATTATATGGTTTTGTTTTTCAGATATGGAGAAGTATTTTTTAAATACAAGCGGGAGGAGATGCCCTAAATTTTCAGGGTGGCTATTAGGACGCCTATGAGCGAGAACAACGCTGTTACTAATTACCTAAACTGAAGCACATCAAATGGTGCAATCAAGCCCATACAAGCTAACTTCGGAACTATAACTGGTCTTGATGAGTTACTGCTAGGGTTTGCCAATAGAAAATAAAAAACCATATAACTATAGTGTATATATCCATACAACAGAGCATAATGTAATAAATGCAATTTGCTTATGGAAAGAAGTCGATGATGGTAAGAATGTAAAAAATAATGAGCCAGTTAAGGGAGTTGCTCAAAGTGACACAAATAAAGTTAGTAAAGATATAGAACCTACTAAAACTGAAGAAAATAATCACTCAATGGAGAGAGGCATGAAATATTTAAAATTATTATTAGTATTAGCGTTTTCTAGTATTGCCGGATGCGCCACATTCCAAGGAAATATCCTGCCTGAAGTAACAAGTTTTCCGGTAGCTACAAATAAACCTTCAGTTAATGTCACACTTTCTTTTAGGCAAAATACTAATGGACAGCCTAATAATATTGGAGAAAAAGCTGGTGAACTAAAGCTTCAAAAGATGGTTATTGAGCGCTTTGAAAAATCTGGATTATATTCTTCAGTATCTGCAGTGAATCAAAACTCAGATTTTACCGTAACAACTTCAGTGATAGATGAAGGTAATGGTCCAATTGGATTGGCACTTTTATCTGGATTTACTTTTTGTTTAATACCAAGTTATGCAACCGATACTTTTAAGGCAACTGCTGTAGTTAAAAATAATAAAACAGGCGTTAAAAAAACCATTGAGCTCGAGGATTCTACAACTATGTGGATTCAAATATTTTTACTGCCGTTACTTCCCTTTAAATTTCTTCCAGCAGTTATAAGTGATGTGCAAAATAATATTATGGATACACTTGCAATCAGAGTTTATGAAATTACCAAAAACTCCTCAACTATTTTACCTGTCCTAAGTGCTCCAATTCCAGTCGGTAAACTGCAATAACATTCATTAATCTGCTCTCTTTTTTGCTAAGTAATTCATTGCACTGAGAGAGCAGTTATTTTAATCACCAAAATAAGTTGGTTATCTTATGATGACTATTAATAAAGCTAGCCTTAACGTGTTGAGGTTAATTACAGTTCTAGTAATTAGCTTTAGTGTCTCTGCAGTTGCTAATGAAATGCTTGAAGGACGAGTGGTCGGCGTTCATGACCATCAAGACCAAAACAAACTTAAGTATCTTATCTCTGGCGCTAATTACAAGTACAACTGTTCTGGCAGGATGTGGACCCAAGGCCTATACAGGCTAATTCTTATGCTGTGACTGGTGATCTATTAACTTGCCCTGTATGCGGCTGGATCGCCGCTAGCTGGCCTTAGCACTCCTAATATGCAAACCAACCGCATACAGCCTAAATTACCTTTTCAAAAATTTAGAAATATTTTTTAGCTTTGTGTTTAAAAAAGGCATGGATGTGTTTTTCGGTAACGGGGGTTGGGTACTGGTATCAAGATTGTTTGAGTGGATCATAGTTCATGACTGAGCTAGGTACTTAAATGCCAGAGGGGGGTGCCCGGAGGGTGGGTGTTGGTGATGCTGTTTATTTGGGATCGTTTGATAAAAATCAAGTGTAGTAGAGATTAGGTACCATCAAACTCAAAAAGGGATGTATGGGGGTAGAACTTGGTGGTTGGGTGTTTTAGTTAGGAAGAGGGATGTAGTTTTATTTAGCCAATACTATTGA
>CAMDOP010000314.1 GCA_945903675.1 Crenothrix polyspora | reverse complement strand
CATGTTCTCGGATGATGAGTCTGAGGTCATAGAAATAGATAGATAGATTGATCTACGTCCTATTTTTTTCTGCATTAACTGCCAGCATCCTAATCGCTGCATTTCAGTCCTATCGTACGACTGAAATCAAGTTTCGTAAGGGCGTGGAGTTACAGTTGCTGGCAGTGTCGGAGTTGAAAACAAGACAACTAAGCCAATGGCGGATTGAGCGCCTAGGTGATGGAGCCTTAGCCCAGAGTAAATTGATTAATTCTGTTGTGCGGCAATATTTGGAAACGACGAGTAACATGTCCACACAGGGGGCTTTACAGGATTGGTTTGAACGTATGCTGCACGACAGTCACTACGGATATGACAGAGGTTTTCTGCTTGATGCGCAAGGCGTCGTTCGTATGTCGATACCCACTAAGTTAGAGCCTTTAGCCACTACTTTAAAAAATAGTGCGATGGCCGCACTGCGCACAAACCAGATCATATTCCAGGACTTTTTTCGTGACGAGTACGACCAGAAAGTCTATATGGCACTGTTAGTACCGATATCAAACGAACAGGATAGCAATCATCCTTTAGGCGTGATTGTGTTGCGCATAGATCCAAACCTCTACTTATATCCCTTCATTAAGCAGTGGCCAACGATTAGCGCTACAGCCGAAACACTATTGGTGCGCAGAGATGGCAATGAGGTGCTATTTTTAAATGACCTTCGCTTTTCGATGGATGCAGCCTTAAAAAAGCGCATTCCAGTGACGGGTAACTCGAGTATACCTGCTGTAAAAGCGGTAATAGGTCAGCGTGGCGTGGTGGATGGCATAGATTATAATGGCTTTCAAGTGATTGCTGTCTTGAGCAACATTCCAGACACCTCATGGTTGCTTGTGACTAAGATAAATAATGCCGAAGTATACGCTCCATTAGACACCAGCTTGAGGCTGACGGCATTGCTGGCGATCAGCATGATTTTCGGTGTGGGTGTTGCAATGTTTTTGCTGCGACGTCAGCACCTGCAAGAGCTTAAACGAATCCTGCTTGAATCAAGCATGGCAGCATTGAAGAATAAGGAACTACATAGTAGCCTACTCAAAACCACCATGGATGGTTATTTTCTGATAGATAGTCAGGGAGGCTTGCTAGAAGTCAACGACACCTATTGCCGGATGAGTGGTTATACTGCCCAAGAACTGTTGGGCATGCGCGTTGCAGATTTGGAAGTCAACGATACAGACGAAGATGTTATTTGGCATCTCCAGAACACTTTCGTCCAAGACGGAAATCGCTATGAGACCAGACACCACCGCAAGGATGGGAGTGTTTTTTATGTTGAGGTTAGCATACAGTGTCTGTCTGTCAATGTGAGGCGGCAGTTTATTGTTTTTGTGCGGGATATTAGCCAGCGTAAATTAGCTGAAGAGGCTCTGCAGGCAAGTAAGGCACACTTGGATTTTGCTTTGCAAAAAATTGATACCGGAGCATGGAAACTAAATCTGCTCGATCACTCGGCGCATCGCACCCTACTTCACGATCGTATTTTTGGCTATCAGACCTTTTTACCCAATTGGACCTATGAAATGTTCCTTGAGCATGTTCTACCCGAAGAACGTCAGAAGGTAGATCGGCAATTCCATGATGCAATAATAGCAAAAACCTCTTGGAGCTTCGAGTGTCGCATTCGCCGTGCCGATGGTGAGGAGCGCTGGATTTATGGCGCAGGCGATTTTTTGCAAAATTCCAAAGGCGATACCGAGTGGATGTCAGGTATTGTGCAAGATATCACCGAACGTAAGCTCGCTGAAGACAAACTTCGCCTATCCTCTAGTGTGTTCGCTCATGCTTGGGAAGGGATCTTAATCACCACCACTGATGGCACGATCGTAGATGTTAATGATGCGCTAAGCCGAATTACGGGTTATAGCCGTGACGAAATGCTGGGCAAAAATCCGCGTATTTTTAGTGCAGGTCTTCAGGATCGCACTTTTTACGCTGAATTGTGGAACAGTTTGATAGAGAAAGGTCATTGGTACGGTGAAATCTGGAATCGACGCAAAAGCGGTGAAATGTATGCCATTATTGAAACGATCAGTGTCGTCAACGATGATCAGGATATCCCAAGACATTACGTGGCCATGTTGACCGACATCACTCAACTCAAGTTACACGAAAATGAATTAATGCATATCGCTCACTATGACCCACTGACTAATTTACCCAACCGCATTCTATTGGCTGACCGTATGCACCAAGGTATCACTCAGGTTCATAGAAGAAATAAATCCTTGGCAGTGATTTTTCTTGATCTAGATGGTTTTAAAGCCATTAACGACAAAAACGGCCATGAAGTGGGTGATCGTTTGTTGATAGTCCTTGCGGGCCGTATGGAGCAGGCGCTACGCGAAGGCGATACCTTCGCTAGAATTGGTGGCGATGAGTTTGTCGCCGTGCTGCTGGATCTAGACACTGAAGACACGGCCATACCAATGCTTAATCGCCTACTTGCTGCCGCTTCTAAACCTGTGATATTTAGCGACATTAGCCTACAAGTCTCTGCGAGTCTGGGGGTGAGTTTTTATCCGCAGGCGGAAGAGGTTGATGCTGATAAGTTGCTACGTCAAGCCGACCAAGCCATGTATCAGGCTAAGGCGGCTGGCAAAAACCGTTACCACGTCTTTGATGCCGTTCTTGACAATAACATTCGCGTTCGTCATGAAAGTCTGGATCGTATCCATGCAGCTTTAATCAAACAGGAATTCGTGCTGTATTACCAACCTAAGGTCAATATGCGCACAGGGACTATTGTCGGGGTTGAAGCGCTAATCCGCTGGAATCACCCTGAAAAAGGCTTGTTATCGCCAGCGTTATTTTTGCCAGAGATTGACGATCATCCTTTGGCCATTACACTCGGCGAATGGGTGATCGATACCGCCCTAACCCAAATAGAACGCTGGCGTAGCCAAGGATTTAGCATCCCCGTTAGTGTTAATGTTGGCGCTCGTCAGTTACAGCAAACTGATTTTGTTATACGTCTACGTGACCTTTTAAAGGCGCATCCCAGCATTGTGCCGTCTTTTCTTGAGTTCGAAGTGCTAGAGACCAATGCCTTGGAAGATATAACTAAAGTATCTCATCTAATGGAGGACTGTCAGGAAATCGGGATAAATTTTGCTCTTGATGATTTTGGTACCGGTTATTCATCGCTGACTTATCTGAAACGACTTCCTGTCACGTTACTCAAAATTGATCAAAGTTTTGTGCGAGATATACTCATTGACTCGGATGATCTAGCGATTGTTGAAGCGGTGGTTGGTTTGGGGCGTACTTTTCGCCGCCAAGTGATCGCCGAGGGAGTTGAAACCATTAAACACGGCACCCTGCTGCTGGAACATGGTTGTGAGCTGGGCCAAGGTTATGGTATCGCACACCCCATGCCAGCAGATAAGTTACCAGAATGGGCGAGGACTTGGAGACCTAATCTAGCTTGGGTCAACTAGATTTCTAAAAGCAGATTTAGAAATAAGCCAAACTCTTCCTAAAAAGCCCTGATATATACCTGTATTAGATTGAAGAAAGCAGTAGAAAATTATGCTTAGACTTGATCGTTGATCTTATTGATAAGCCAATGAAGACTAAAGGGCCATTTTTACGACTAATCTAGTAAAAATTGAGATGAAATTAACAGCGCACTTTACGAGAGTAGCTAGAATTAAGTCAGTATTTCACTGATAACCACCAGTTTGGCTGTCAAGTTAAGCTCTCGCAGTATCCGCTAATCATCAAATCATACAAATTAGTTATGGTGGTTTTAGTTTTACTTTTACTTTCATTACCAAACAAGAATAACCAAATTTAATCTAGGGTCAGCATTTACTCATACGGACAAACTTTATAGCAGAGCCAAAATAGTAGGGAATGAATAACCTTTATAGGTATTTCATACCCTATATTAAAGGATGATTTTACTGAGTCATGAGTATAAGTCTTGCCAAAACCCTTTCTTCTAAAGCACTCATTTTCTATCAATTCCAGTGAGAATTAAAAAATATAAGTATTTTTTTCAAATAGTTACTTACTGCCTTGTGCTGAAAATAGAGTTTTTTGGATGTATGCAGTTCAGTTGGTCTATCTCGTGCATAAGTTTAAATGTGCAATGGGTATTTTGCATAAAACTTTGTTGTTTTCATATGCTATATATTTTTAGGAGATGCCATCATGGCTAAAGTACAAAAATCAACTGACTCATCTAGCTTAGCTGAAGTTGTAGACCGTATTCTTGACAAAGGTATTGTAATTGATGCATGGGTTAAGGTTTCATTGGTCGGAATTGAATTGCTTTCTATAGAAGCA
>CAMDOP010000313.1 GCA_945903675.1 Crenothrix polyspora | reverse complement strand
CGGAACAATGTACCCTTGCCGCCCATATCTTCATAATGATGCCCCTTGACCAACAAAGCAGATTGCAAACGAGCATCGAAAATATCACGCAAGAAATCATTACCCAACGAGGGAAATAATCCCTTCACGCCGGCCAAACTGGCGAAACGCTGTATATCCTTAATGCTGATTTTACCCAGGAAGGTCGGATCCAGACGATAAGTACCGTCGGTCTTTTCCAGAGGTAAATAAGCAAAACGTTCGTTCAGGTCTCTTTGAATCGTCCGGAGGTGGACACCAAACTCTTCGGCCAAAGCTTGTGGCTCGAGCTTTTCACCTTGGTTCAACTTAACCAGCATCTGCGCGAGACGATAAACCAGTGTGTCATGATGACTGTTGGCCATGCGTTATTCCTTATAGTTGAGGGTTGTCAGTTATTATGCTTTGACTAAATGACAGGTGATGTCGTTTGGTGGATTTGATAATCAACAAAAAAATGTTACGACGACTATTGTTTCGTTATACAATCAAATTAGAATTTATTTTTTATTTAGCCAAGCCAAAATAGAAAATTGCATCAATTCAATAAAGGCACAGTTAATTGCAAATGCCCACAAAACCCATTTATTGGAACCCAGAGAAAAATCGAAAGCTCATTGAAGAGCGGGACATCTCTTTTGAAATGGTTGTTTTCAGTATTCAATCGGGTGGTTTACTGGATGATATGGTACACCCAAATACCGAGAGCTACGCACATCAAAGGATATTTGTGGTTACTATTGAAACCTACGTTTATTTAATCCCTTATGTGGAATCGGAAGCTGATATTTTCTTGAAGACTATTATTCCCAGTCGAAAAGCTACAAAACATTATCTTGGAACCATATTATGAAAACAATTATCTTGGACCCAGAAGAACAAGATCTGCTGGAAGCCTTTGAAGCCGGCGAGTTTAATTCAATTATGACGCCTGAGCGAAAACACCTTATTGAAGCCACAGCCAATCAGTCCTACCAACATAACAAGCGCGTTAATATAAAAGTTTCTGAAAGTGATTTAACGGCTATCCAAAAAGCGGCTATGCAGCAAGGCATACCCTATCAAATATTCATTACCAGTATTTTACATAAATATGCCTCTGGTACACTTTATGAAGTTAGCCATAGCAAATAGGTCTAGTAATTAAATTTCTGCATAAAAAGGCACTGTCATAATGACTTTAGAAATTAGAATAACCCATAACCCACTTCAATCCGCTGGTAAACCTTGCATCCGCAACATGCGAATTCGCATTAGTGATATATTGCAAAAGTTGGGCGAAGGAATAAGCAGTGAGGAAATTTTGCAAGATTTTCCTGATTTGAAGCAACAAGACATTCATGCTTGTCTTTTATATGCCGCACGCCGTGCAAATTTAGAACGGTTAGTGGCGTGATCTATTGAATTGACGCCCAACTTACACCGCATGCTTAGGCATATCTCCGTAATTGAGGCTCTATATGTTTACTGTGATTATCACATGACATGATTAAAAAGCTAGGCATCGTCATGGAGTGTATTTGAAAACAAGCCTGACAACATCCAAGATATGAATAATGATCCTATGCAATACCAATTAGCAGAAATATCATAAAACCATACACGGGCAATAAAACTAAACCACCCCACGAATCTTGGTAATCGAGCGCCACCAATATCACACCTCCAATCAGTAGAACCAGTGCCAAGAAACCACAAAAACCATCCATCGACTTTTCGAATAAATGTTTCCAGTAACTGGGGTAGTGCGGAATATCAAATGATTTCTTTTTCCTCCATACAGTCAATAACCCGCTTATTACGAGACCCCTCCCTTAACAAACTCTTGGAACCTTTTTATAGTCCAATATCTGTATAAATAATAAATTGAAAAAATAATGAAAACTAATTTTGCTAATAAAACAAGTATGGTAACGTTAAAATCACATCCTTTAATTTTAAACCCTAAATTAGCAAAAAAATTAAATACGCCAACTAAAAAATTAAATATTTTATGAGACTCACACAATCCTGTTCTATATACATCAAGAATGTCCATATAGACACCTTGAAGCAATTCTGATAAAAACCAAATATAGCAAGCAGATAACGATAGTATAAAAATTATACGTAAACTTATTTTTAAAATTTCTTTAAGCCTCTCAAGCATAAAACCTACAAAAGAGCCTATAAGGAAAAAGAAACCCCCAAGAAATAAAAACACCAGAGCTATTGGCAAAGCTTGGGGTAGCAGTAACCATAGTAGTACAAAAACAATAGTAACAGCAGAAATTATATTTACTTTTTCCTCTGACCAACTTAGCCAATTTTTGTCACCGTCACTATGTGATAAATCAGCCGACTTATCATCATCACCCAAGATAATATTATCTTTAGCAACATTACCCATATCGCCAGCTTTGGTTAAAGACTTATCCAACGTTTCTTGAGGTGAAGACAATTTAGGTTTTGAAAAAACTGCCTTAAGAATAAAGCATATAATGAAAGAAAAACCAATAAGTCCAACTAATTGAATCATATTGCTATATTTTCAATTAGTGATTTTAATCTTTGTATCGCAATATCTGGATCTAGACTCCCGTTCTCTATTAAACTAATCATGCTTTTAGCCTTTAACTCTGATATTAAATCTTTCTCAATAGCAACAATCAATAGCTGAGATAATTCTGTCAAATTCAACTCATTTCGTTTATCTTTTTTTAGAGCCTCCAGACGTAATTCCATCTTTTTTATTAACTGTTCACGAATGTGATCTTGTTTACCCCCTGAACGGACCAGCTTGGAAATGCCATAACCCGCAGCACCGGCGACAATCGCTGAACCAATCACCCAACCAACCGGTGTTGATGCAACAAAAATACCTCCTAAAGTACTGGCTAAAGAAGTTGACCCTAATAAAGTTGAAGCACCTGCGACACTTGCTATCGTACTCGCCGCAGCCACACCACCAGCGGCACCTCCAACCGCGGCAAGTGCATCACCGGCCACACCAACCTTATCTTTACCTTTTAACTTACCGATGACAAAATTAAGCTCATCAGTTGCCGTATCCGTTTTGTGTGTAGGCTCAATCTCCGATTTTGTAGTTAGTGCTACCAACTGACCTGTATATTTTGATGTGTGTTCCACAGTCGAATCAGCCAGTGTTTTTGCCTTTTCTCTGACTGATTTGATCAATTCTGTATCACCGGCACTTTGTAATAAATCAACCGATTTATCAACACCCAAGATAATATTATCTTTAGCCGCATTACCCATGTCGACAGCTTTGGTTAAGGACTTATCCAGCGTTTCTTGAGCTGAAGACAATTCGCGTTTTGCGAAAGCTGCCATTTCACCGGACAAATTTGATAATTGTTTGAAACGTTCTTTCATAGCAATCCTCCCTTAACCTTTAGCTCATAAGTACTTTACCAACTATTACTGGTGTTAAGACTTCCAATAATCCGAAACTGCCACTAATATCATTTGAAGCATTTCAAAAAATTTCTTTGCAAGCGCAATTGCTGCAGACAGAGGTGATCCAGAATAGTCACCGCCCTGCATAGCGGCGCCCACTCCGGCACCATATAATGCTGAAATACCCATTGAGAGAGGCAACAACAATGGCCCCAAGAAAGGTATGCCCAAAACCAATGTAGAAACAGCAGCTCCAAGAATCAATCCAACTGTTATCATCGGATTGGCTTTGATGAATTCAATTATGGCCATCACAATAATCTTTCCTATGGCAACCGCTTCACCGGCGACCTCCTTACTCATCTCCCATAATTCTTTTAGACGTGTCAATATTTCTGTTGGAATCCCACGTTTTATGCCTTCAATTATTACCTCTTCAAATTCCGCTTCCGATGTCTCGGCATTGAGCATTGAAAGTTCAAACATACCCTGCTCTTGAGTAAACCCTGCAATTGCTTCTGACGTCATAATAATTTCCTTTAATTTTAAGTGTTAAGCGACCGATAAGATGACAACTAATCCCTCAATAATTTAATTTCTAAATTATCAATCTTGAACTATGTTCTAAACTTATAGGCTCAATTGATACCCATTGCAATTCTTTTAATCCCCCTTACCGAGATACTCATTCAAGCTTTTATCAACTTCCACCTGCAACTCTTCAGGACTGATGATCCGAATATGGGGAATCCAATAGCGCACAATCGGCAATATCTGATTGGTGTGGCCAATTTTTGCCGAGATGATCAAACCACCGTCCTCCAATTCTTTCTCAAGTACTTGGTTGGCGATCAACTTACGTCGTTTAAAATACCCGGCAACTTCCGCACTGACCTTCAATACCACTTCTTGTTTCGCATCGGACAACCAT